>NZ_JAALDN010000195.1 GCF_014144855.1 Dietzia maris
CGGACCCGCTCGACGGCCGCCCGCCACTCGTCGATGGTGGCGGCGGCGGCGGAGTCTGCGCGGGCGGGGTCCGTGCCAGCCGGGTCCGTGCCGGCAGGGTCCGTATCGGAGCCCGCGTCCCCGCCGACACCGAGCAGACGGAGCAGCTCTACGAGCGTCGCCTCGCTCGCGCGGGTCGGCACGTGCTGGCCCGAGAACCAGCCCGAGGCGGTCCCGAGGGTCAGGGAGGGGACCAGCCGCACGACGTCGCGGACCGAGAGTCCGGCCGTCACCCGGAGAGCGGTGAGCGCGGTGCCGAGCTCCTCACGAGTCTGAATCTGAGAAGGAGCTGATCGTCCAACTGTGCCCTCGACGGGCTCGCGGGGGGTGTGCACGGTCACATCGTACGGCCGAGCGGCCGGCGTACGGAAGGGATTCGGAGGCCATGTGCTGGGGTTTCATACGATCGTAGGACGCATCCGTACGGACTTGTACTGACAATTCGGGGGAAGTTCACGCCGTGACCGGCCGTCGCCAGAATGAATCGGAACTCATCGAACGAGAGGGCGCCATGACCGCCACGATTCCTTTCCGCCCCGCCGCGGCCCGTCCGGACCTCAGTGACCGGGAGGTCGAGGTCCTCATCGCCTGGCTCGCCTCGGACAGCAAGCGCGAGGTCACCGAGCGGCTGTTCCTGGCCGACTCCACCGTCAGCACCTACATCCAGCGGGTGCGCTCCAAGTACGACGCCGTCGGCCGGCCCGCGCGGACCAAGGTCCGGTTGCTGCTGCGAGCGGTGGAGGACGGCTACGTCAGACTCGACGACCTGTGAGGGGGTGGCGCGCCCGTGCGACGGCGCTGCCGCCGCCGACGGGGATTTCGTCTGCCGAGGTCACCGGGGTAGCCTTGAGCGGTTGCTGACGCAACGACCCTCCTGCCACGGAGACACCGTGGCCGAATCTGTAGTCCACAGGAGGTGATGAGGTCCCATGCGTCAATACGAAGTGATGGTCATCCTCGATCCGAGTCTCGACGAGCGCACCGTGGCGCCGTCGCTGGACACGTTCCTCAACGTGATCCGGCAAGAGGGCGGATCGGTCGACAAGGTCGATGTCTGGGGGAAGCGCCGCTTCGCCTACGAGATCAACAAGCAGACCGAGGGCATCTACGCCGTCGCGCAGATCAAGTCCGAGCCGGACGCGGTCAAGGAGCTGGATCGTCAGCTCGGTCTGAACGAGAACGTTCTCCGCACCAAGGTGCTCCGCGCCGACAAGTGACCCGGAGTGTCCGACCGCACCGGTAATCTGGGCGCGGTCGGTCGGCCTTCGATCACCATCCACCTCAGGCTGTAATACGCCGGCTTCAACACGGAGGACAAGCGCATGGCACAGGGCGACACCCCTATCACAGTGGTCGGGAACATCGTCGCGGACCCCGAGCTGCGGTTCACGCCGTCGGGTGCCGCGGTGGCGAACTTCCGGATCGCCTCCACGCCACGTCGCTTCAATTCGCAGACCAACCAGTGGGAGGACGGCGAAGGCCTGTTCCTCACCTGCAACGTCTGGCGGCAGGCGGCGGAGAACGTCGCCGAGTCGCTCCAGAAGGGCATGCGCGTCATCGTCAACGGTCGGCTGCGCCAGCGGTCGTATGAAACCCGTGAGGGCGAGAAGCGCACCGTCTACGAGGTGGAGGTCGACGAGGTCGGCCCGTCGCTCAAGTACGCCACCGCCAAGGTGACCCGCACCAACCGTGAAGGCGGCGGGGGCGGCGGCCAGCAGGGCGGCGGTTTCCAGGGTGGCGGCCAGCAGGGCGGCGGCTTCCAGGGTGGCGGTCAGCCGCAGGGCGGTTACGGCGGCGGCCAGGGCCGTGGTCAGCAGAACGACGACCCGTGGGGCAGCGCCCCGCAGGCCGGCGGTTCCGGTGGCTTCGGTGGCATGGACGACGAGCCCCCGTTCTAGAGCGCGTCGAATTCCCCGGGGCGCCACCCGCGTCCCACCCCATAAGCATGAGACATGACCTCGCGACATCCCGGCCCAGGTCGGGTCCGTCGGAGGAAAGAAAGGTAGACGGATCATGAAGCTGATCCTCACCGCCGACGTCGACAAGCTCGGTGCGCCGGGCGACATCGTCGAGGTCAAGGGCGGATACGGTCGTAACTTCCTGCTCCCGCGCGGGCTGGCCATCGTGGCCACCCGTGGCGCCGAGCGCCAGGTCGACTCCATCAAGCGGGCCCAGGAGGCTCGTGAGGTGCGCGACTCGGACCACGCCAACGAGCTCAAGCAGAAGCTCGAGTCGCTGGCCGACGTCAAGGTCGCGGTCAAGACCTCGGACACCGGCAAGCTGTTCGGCTCGGTCACCGCGGGCGATGTCGCCTCTGCCATCAAGGCCGCGGGCGGACCGACTCTCGACAAGCGTGCCGTCGAGATGCCCAAGGAGCACATCAAGTCGACCGGCGCCCACAGCGTCGTCGTCGACCTGGGTCACGACACCACCGCGCGCGTCGCGGTCGAGGTCGTCCCCGCCTGATTCACCGCGAAGGGCCCCGATCGTCACAGTGACGGTCGGGGCCCTCGCTTTTGTGGACGGCCTGTGGATAACTAGTTGTAATGACTAGGGCCCGGACGGTTCTCGGATCAGTGCCGTTCATCTTTCGTTATCCATTGTGTCCCTGTTTGTGACGTGGTAAGCGCCGTTCTCCACCGGCGCCGCGACCTGCGACGATGATGGTGACCTGCGGTTTTGCTGAAAGTGGCCAGCGGTTTCCACCGGTTGTCCACAGTGATACGCCCATCGGCCCTGCGTAACCCACATCCATTCACAGTTGTCCACAGGTGCTCTCTCGCAAATGTGGACAAACCTGTGGATAACCGGGTGGGCGGGGCGTCGGGCGTGTCGGTCCGGTGACCTACAGTGGAGGGGTCGCTCGGCGCCTGTTCAGGGTCGGTGCCCGTTCGGGTCGGTGCCTGATCGGGGTCGGTGGCGGTACGAGTTCTACAGCGGAGAGGAGCGGTCATGGCGCAGGGGGGATTCAGCGGTCCCGGCGAGATGCCGCCTCCGCCGGATGAAGGTGGCGGCGGGGAGTTCGGCCGCACCCCGCCGCAGGACCTCACCGCCGAGCAGTCCGTGCTCGGCGGGATGCTGTTGAGCAAGGACGCCATCGCGGACGTGGTGGAGGAGATCCAGCCGGGCGACTTCTACAAGCCCGCGCACCAGGCGATCTACGACGTCATCCTCGACCTGTACGCACGCGGTGAGCCGGCAGACGCCGTCACCGTGGCCGCCGAGCTCGACCGCCGGGGCGACCTCCGCCGTGCCGGCGGTGCCCCTTACCTGCACACGCTCATCTCCACCGTCCCCACCGCGGCCAACGCCGGGTACTACGCGCAGATCGTCGCGGAGAAGGCGGTGCTGCGTCGCCTGGTCGACGCCGGCACCCGGATCGTGCAGTTCGGCTACTCGGGGTCCGAGGGCGCGGACGTCGCCGAAGTGGTGGACCGCGCCCAGGCGGAGATCTTCGAGGTCACCGAGCGGCGCACCACCGAGGACTTCGTGATCATCGAGGAGCTGCTGCAGCCCACGATGGACGAGATCGACGCGATCCACACCGCTGGTGGGCTCGCCCAGGGTGTGCCCACCGGATTCGCCGACCTGGACGCCGTGACCAACGGTCTGCACGGTGGCCAGATGATCATCATCGCCGCCCGCCCCGGCGTGGGTAAGGCGCTGGCCCTCGACACCGTCCTGCCCACGCCCGACGGGCAGACCACCATGGGCGAGGTCGCCGTGGGGGACCGGGTGCTGGATGCCGACGGGCAGCCCACCGAGGTTGTCGCCGTGACCGAGGTGTGGCAGGACCGCCCGTGCTTCACAGTGCGGTTCAACGACGGCACCGAGCTGGTCGCCGACGCCGAGCACGAGTGGCGTATCGAGATGGGCGGCACCGAGCAGGTCGTCACCACCAAGTCACTCGACACCCTCATGTTGGTCTGCGACTTCGGCATCGTCGTCCCCGAGAATCCCGGTTCCGGCCGGGCGGCCCGGCTCATCACCGACGTGCGCAGTGCGGAGAGCGTCCCGGTCAGGTGCATCGAGGTCGCCGCCGCCGATCACCTGTATCTGGTCGGGCCCACCGCGATCCCCACGCACAACTCGACCATCGGCCTGGACATCATGCGGTCCTGCTCCATCAAGCACGGGCTCTCCTCGGTGGTGTTCTCGCTGGAGATGAGCCGTACCGAGATCGTCATGCGCCTCATGAGCGCCGAGGCGCGCGTGAAGTTGTCCGATATGAAGTCCGGCAAGATGAGCGATGAGGACTGGACCCGGATGGCCCGGCGCATGGGCGAGATCTCCGAGGCGCCGCTCTTCATCGATGACTCGCCCAACATGACGATGATGGAGATCCGCGCCAAGGCCCGCCGGCTCAAGCAGAAGCACGACCTGCGGCTGATCGTGGTGGACTACCTGCAGCTGATGTCGTCGGGCAAGAAGGTCGAGTCCCGTCAGCAGGAGGTCTCCGAGTTCTCTCGTCAGCTCAAGCTGTTGGCCAAGGAGATCGACGTCCCATTGATCGCGATCTCCCAGCTGAACCGTGGCCCCGAGCAGCGAACCGACAAGCGTCCCCAGGTGTCCGACCTGCGTGAGTCCGGCTCACTGGAGCAGGACGCCGACATCGTCATGCTGCTGCACCGCCCGGACGCCTCCGAGCGCGACGACCCTCGGGCCGGCGAGGCGGACCTGATCCTGGGCAAGCACCGCGGTGGTCCCACGTCCACGATCACGGTGGCGCATCAGCTCCATTACTCGCGTTTCGTGGACATGGCGCGGGGGCTGTAGCTCTCGTCGTCGGTTGTGGAAACAGGTTGTCAGCCCGACGCTACGGTGTCAGTGAATTGCCGCTGGGCGTTCAGCGCACGGTTGGCGAGATCCATCGTCGGTGCGGTCGCTCTGGGCCAGGGGGCCCGGTCCGTATCCGGGGGCGAGCCTCGGTGGACAGTAAGGTGCGCTGCACATGGTGATGGGACCTACGCACGCGATGAGCGGCGCCGGCGCGGGGTTGGCTATCGGGGCCTTCCTCCCAGTCGAATGGGGTGGGGCCACCTCACCCACGGAGGTGCTCGTGTTTGCGGGTGTCACCGCCGGAGCGGCGCTTCTCCCGGATCTCGACACACCGCAGAGCACGCTGGCCCGCAGCTTCGGGCTGGCCTCGAGGGCCCTCGCCCACATCACGGAGCGGGTCTCGAAGACTATCTACGACGTGACGATGACGCGCAAGGACGCCCGGATCAGCAACGGGCACCGCACCGCGACCCACACGTTGTGGTTCGCACTTCTTGCGGGCGCCGGCACGGCCGCCCTCGTCTCGGCGTTCGGTAAGAACGGCGCTATCGGGGTGCTGTTCTTCATGCTTGGCCTGGCCATACGCGGCCTGGCACCGAACTGGGCCAAGAAGCAGGATTGGATCTACGTCACCGGGCTCTCGTTGGCCCTTGCAGTAGCGGTGTGGTTTGCGCTGCCGGCTTCGGTCGGCAGCGCCGCGCTCGGCGCAGCGGTCACTGCCGGTGTCGCGATGCACCTCCTCGGCGACGTGATCACCAAGCGGGGCGTGCCTCTACTCGGCGGCGTCGTCAGTATCGGAGGCGAGCGATGGTGGAACTTCCGCCTACCGGGACCACTGCGAATCCGTGCGGGCGCCGGCATGGACAGAATGTTGGCCGCTGCCTGTACCGGCGTCACAGTTGTTTTGGCCTACTGCGTGGTGCGGGCGCCACACCTGATCGGCGCACCCTGGGTGGCCGGCACCTTCCACTGAGACGGGGTCCGGTAGCGAACAAGCGGCGTCGTCCACGAGTCCTTCTCTTGCAAGACCCGTCGCGGCGGCGTGCCGATTTCGCAGACGGTGGAACCAAGGCGTGCGCTCACCCGGACGCTAGTTGTGCGCCCATCGCTGTGATCAGTTCGTTCCAGGCCGTGTCGAACTTGGCGACGCCCTCGCGCTCAAGCTGAGCGAAGACGTCACTCATGTCGATCCCGACCTCACCGAGCGCCTCGAACAGCGCTGCAGGCTCGGCAAACCTTGTGGTGCTCGATTCCGAAGAAATGACTCCGTGGACGGCGAACGACTCGATGGTCGCCGCCGGCATCGTGTTGACCGTCGCCGGTGCGACCAACTCACTGACATAGAGGGTGTCGTTGTACCGCGTGTCCTTCACGCCGGTGGACGCCCACAGCGGCCGCTGCGGTCGGGCGCCGCGGCCGGCCAGGCTCCGGAACCGGTCGGAGCTCTCGAAGTGCTGCTGATACTCGGCGTAGGCCAGCCAGGCATTGGCCAGCGCGGCCTGGCCCTTCAGGGCCAGCGCGGCCGGTGTGCCGATGGCCTCGAGTCTGGCATCGACCTCGGTATCGACCCGCGAGACGAAGAACGACGCCACGGAGTGGATGGACGACAGGTCGTGGCCGGCCAGGGCGGCGGCGTCCAGACCGTCCAGGTAGGACTGAACGACCTGTGTGTAGCGCTCGACGGAGAAGATCAGTGTGACGTTCACGCTGATGCCTTCGGCCAGCACCCGACTGATCGCCTCCAGCCCGGCCGCGGTGGCCGGAATCTTGATCAGCAGGTTGGGTCGGTTCACGATCTGCCACAGCTCCTTTGCCTGTGCCACCGTGGCCTCGGCATCGTGAGCCAGTCGCGGATCGACCTCGATCGATATTCGCCCGTCTACTGTCCCGGTTCGCTCGTACACCGGCGCCAGGATGTCGCAGGCGGCACGGACATCGTCGGTGGTGACGGCCTGGATCACGGCGTCCACCTCATGACCTCGGCCTCGGAGGTGGCTGACCTGCTGGTCGTACGCCGTCCCGCTCGTCAGCGCGGCGTGGAAGATCGCCGGGTTCGTCGTCACCCCGACCACAGACCGGGTCTCCACCAGTTCCGCGAGGCGTCCGGAGGAGATGAGGTCCCGGGACAGGTCGTCGAGCCAGACCGACACCCCGGCTCGGGACAGCTCGGCAAGTTGCGCATTCTGGGACATCGTTTGTGCTCCTGATCGAACTGACAGTTGGTGATGCGGCTGGGGGAGGGCGGTGGTCAGCCCCAGCGGGATTGGCCCCCGTCGAGCGGGATGGTCGCTCCGCTCAGGTACGAGGCCTCCGCCGAGCAGAGCCAGGCGACCGGGCGGCCGATGTCGGTCACCGGGTCACCCACGCGGCCGGCGGGGATGGCGGAGAGGAACTCGGCGGCTTCCTCGGGGTTGTTTTCCATCCACCAGTCCAGCCCGGGACTGTGGGCATGCGGAGCGACGTTGAGAGCGCGGATTCCGTCGCCGGCCCATTCGTACGTGGCGGCCCGTGTGAGGGCGCGCATGCTCTCCTTCACGGCTCCGTAGATGCCGTAGTTGGAGGGATCCCACCGGACGGCTGCCGAGGTCACCAGGTTGATGATCACCCCACCGCCCCTCTGCGCCATGAGTGGGCGGGTCAGCTTCATCAGCGTGAGCGACACGCGGGGGCCGGACTCGAAGGCCTTGCGAAAACCGTCGTCGGGGTAGTCGGACAGTGGCAGGGGCCGGGCCATGTTCGCGTTGTTGACGAGGATGTCGACCCCTCCGAAATGCGTGACAGCTGCGTCCACGATCGCCTCGGGTGCGCCCTCCGCGGTGATGTTGACCGGCAGGCATTCGGCCGCACCGCCGATCGCGCGAATCTCCTCGGCGACCTTCTCGAGCTTCTCCACCGTCCGCCCGACCAGCAGGACCGAGGCGCCTGACTCGGCCAAGCCGAGCGAGATCCCGCGGCCCACGCCCTGCCCGCCACCGGTGACGATCGCGGTCTTTCCGGCCAGGCGGTTCGCGCGATCCGTGCCGGGTGTGGCCGTGATCTCGGGACGGGTTCCGGTCATATGATCCTCCGATGTGGGTGCGGGGCGAGGCGGGACAAGCGCTGACCTCGCCGCTGTAGTCAAGTGTGTACAGCCTGACTGTAGTCAACTGTGTACAGTTGGCGAAACCGGCAGGATCAATACCCGCTGGGGTATAGTGCGCCGTGGGCTGACCACACAGCGGACTCAGTCATGAAAGGGGAGCATGCCCACCGAACGCGCACCCGTACTCGGTCTCAAGGCCAACGCCGCCCAGTTCACGCTGCTGGTGGCGATCAATGCGCTGGTCGGCGGCATGGTGGGACAGCAGCAGACCGTGCTGCCCCTGCTGGCGACGGACGTCTTCGGCCTGACCGGCTACACCTTCATCTTCACCTACGTCGCGGCCTTCGGTGTCACCAAGGCGATCGCGAACTACTTCGCCGGGACATTCTCGGATCGATACGGACGCAAACCCGTCCTGTTGGTCGGGTGGCTCTTCGCCATCCCGGTCCCGCTCATGCTCATCTGGGCGCCCGATTGGGGCTGGGTGGTGGCCGCGAACATCCTGCTGGGCATCAACCAGGGCCTGACCTGGTCCACGACCGTGGTCATGAAGATCGACCTCGTCGGGCCGCGACAGCGTGGTCTGGCGATGGGGCTCAACGAGGCGGCAGGATACGGCGCGGTCGCGGTGACCTCGCTGCTCGCCGGCTACCTGGCCGGGCAGTACGGTCTGCGACCGGCGCCGTTCCTGATCGGAGTGGCCTATACGGCCCTGGCCCTTGTGCTGTCCGGGATCTTCGTCCGCGAGACCCGCGATCACGCCCTGGTGGACGCGGGGCGGCACACCGCCCGCCCCGACGGACTGCACGACCATCTCCACGCCGACATGACGGACCGCGAGATCGCGATCCAGACCAGCTTCTAGGAACCGGCTCTGTCCTCGGCCAGCCAGGCCGGGCTCGTCAACAACCTCAACTTCGGGCTGTCCTGGGGACTGTTCCCCCTGTTGTTCGCCACCGCGGGTCTGTCCGTGGGGCAGATCGGGCTCCTGTTCGCGCTCTACCCCGCCGTCTGGGGCGTGGGACAGCTGTTCACCGGCGCGCTCTCGGACCGGATCGGCCGCAAGCACCTGATCTCGGTGGGAATGGCCACCCAGGCGGTCGCCCTGGTCGTCATCGCGCTCGGCAGTGGATTCAGCACGTGGGCGGTCGGGACCGTGATCCTGGGAGCCGGGACCGCGATGGTCTATCCCACGCTGTTGGCGACGATCGGCGACGTGGCCCACCCCGTCTGGCGGGGACGAGCCGTGGGGGTCTACCGCGTGTGGCGCGACCTGGGATACGCGGTCGGCGCGGTGTTCGGGGGGATCGTCGCCGACGCCATGGGAATGCACGCCGCGGTGTGGGCCGCCGCCGCGGTCAGCGCCGTGTCGGCGGCCGCCGTGGCGATCCGCATGTACGAGACCGTCACACCAGGCCCAGCTCACGTGCCCGCGCCACCGCCGCGGTCCGCGAGGTGACGCCGAGCTTGTCGAAGACGTGGACGAGGTGGGTCTTGACCGTCGCCTCCGACACGTGCAGCGACGCGGCGGCC
>NZ_JAALDN010000196.1 GCF_014144855.1 Dietzia maris
TAGAGAAACCATCAACTCCGCTGTCCGAAATCAGCGCGGCAGGTCATTCCGGTGCTCGATGGAATCGACCTGATGGAGCTGGTGCTCGTCGACTCACTCATGCCAGCTCAAAAGGACGCCAAACACTAGTTGCAAGCGAGCATGACTCAGGGCCGAGTTCCACGATCGGCTGAAACAGCGGCCTCCGCGCCACACTTGTTACCGCCATTTGTGACGTCGTGAGCGTGTCGCACACATTTCTGACGTCAGCCATGTCAGTTTTGACGTCATGGCGACCACACGTTCTGGGCCTGGCAGGCCAGCCTTGGGGGAGCGGACACGCATGACAGTCCGCGTACCTTCGGATGTTTACGACGCACTTCGGCGTGAAGCCAAGGCGCGCGGCATCTCTATGAACCAGTACGTAGCCGAAGTCGCTGCGGCACACCTCGGCATGCCCAAAGCCGTGTCGCATTTTGACGACCAGGAGGCGATTCCAGCGTGAGGTAGATCAGCTGTGTGACTGAAAACTAAAAATCATGCAGCCCATGAAATGACTGATCCCGGCTCACTGGCGAGTGGGCCGGGATCGAAAGTCAAGAGTTCGAGTTGCCGCTCAAACTCGGGTTGCTCACCAATTAGGAGAGCTGTGCTTCCAAGCACCTCTCAGGGTAGGTCATACCTTCCGGACGGTCCAGTCGATCCGGACGGCGTGTCTTGTTCTGATACCAGCAAAACTGCATCCCATCAGGTCAACACGTGGTGGGAGTCGGTGGCGTGTGTGTGGAGTCCGCGCCCGTATGTGCGGGTCGACCCGCGCAAAGCCCACACCTTCTCGACAACTCGGCGCTTCACCGACGGCGCCCCCGGCCCAGATGTGCCGTACGCGCTGCATCTGACAGACGAAGCCGGCCGTTTCCGCCTGCTTGCTCTGGACTTCGACGCCCATCACGCCGGCTCAACCGCCACTGCCGACCTCGCCGCCTGCACATCCGCTCTCACCGCCGCGGGGATCGAACATCTGGTGTGCTCATCTGGACCCGGCGGGGGATATCACGTCTGGATCCGCCTGAGCACCGCGATCTCACCGACCCGACTAGCGCCAGTAGTGGACGCATTCGCCGCCGCGTGGCCCTCACTTGACCGCGGCCCACTGGCGAACCCGCGCACCGGTTGTGTCCGCGCCCCGGGCTCACCCCACCGCTCCGGCGGAACCTCGGTACCCCTGGGCGACACCGACATTCATCCCGCATCGCTGCGTGCTCTCAAGCGGGCTGTCGAGCAGCTCGGCGCCCACCCTCATCCGGCCGCCGCGGCGAACCCGACGGTTGCCACCCTGCCCGTGCATGTCGATGTCGAAGGCCATCCGCATCTGGCCGGACCACGCCGCCCACTGCCCGCCAAGATCCGCGCCCTCTGCTCAACCCCCATCACCAGCAGCGGGGATGCCTCCGCGATCGGTTGGTCGATCGTGCTCGCGTGCGCACACGCCCGCATGCAGTACCGCGACCTCGCCAGAGCCGCCTTCACCGAGAACTGGCCCGGTCTGGAATTCCTGCGCACCCGCCGCACCGCAGGCGGCCGTACCCCCCGGCTGGACACCGAACAGGAGCTGGCTCGTCAGTGGGCCAAGGCCGTCACTGCCGCCAGCCACGCCACCCGCACCTCGTGCACTGCCAGCCCGGCCCGCCGCACCGCCGAGCGCACCGTCGCCGATCTGATCGCGCGCATGGAGGCCCAGCCCGAGCAGTGGCAGGGCAAAACCGGAGCGCAGAGCCGACTCGTCCTGCTCGCCCTGGCCGCACGCGTCCTCTCGGCAGCCTCCGAGGAGGTCCACTTCTCTGAGCGTGACTGGGCTCTGGCCGCCGGCCTGGTCAGGGACACCGTCGCTGACCGGCTTACCGATCTCGCCGACCGGGGCTGGATCCGCCGCACGCAGCGAGCAGTTGGCCCGTGGGCCGCGACCTGGCGGGTGGCTACCCGCGGGGGCGGGGAGACAGGAAGTGGCGCAGTATTTACTCCAGTCCTAGCGCAGCAACTTCATGAGGAACTGGAATGCGCTCGCGCCGACATCTGGCACGCCCGCCCTCTGGGTGTCCTGGGGATGCGGGTGTGGGACCTGCTCCGGACCGGGCGAGTATCGGTGGGGGAGCTGGCGACACGCTTGGGCGTGTGCGCGGCCACCGTGCGCAGCAAACTCCGTGCCCTGCAGTCCCTCGGTCTATGCACCGCCAGCGGGCGCGCCTACCAGGGGCGCTCCCGCCTAACCCGGGCCGCCGCCGCCGCAGGGGTGACAGGGGCCCACGCCGATCGGGTCCGCCTGTACCGCCTCCAATCGGCGGTATTCGTGTGGTGGTTCACCACCCGCTACCAGGCAGAAGACTCCGACGCGCTTGCCGAATGGGGGAGCTTCCCCAGCCCGGCCGAAGCCGAGCAGGTCCACCCCGTCGATATCGCCCTGGCCTACGGGGCCACCGCGACCGGGCCGCCGGTGGAGGCAACCACCTGGGGGGCAGCAATGGCCGCGCAAGATCGCCACCGCGAGCCAGACCCCGGTAGTTGGTGGGAACTGGTGGTCGCGGCCCGCGCTGCGCTGCCTGCGGCGGACGTGCTGGCCGCGCCCCATCAATGGGCCGCCACTGCCGCCTAACACCTCCAGTTGACCGCCTGCTCGAAGCGGACAAGTCACCAGAGGTCGGGAGAGGAGTCGGTCGTAGGTCCCCAGGGCGATCCGGTCGTCGAGTGGGTGTCCGGGCCGCTTTCTTCCTCTGCGGCCCGGTGGTCGAGGTAGGAGGCAGTGAAGTCGTCCACGTCCACCGAGGGCGCCTGGGCGGTGTCCTCGTCGGGCGAGGTCGTCAGTTCGTCGTGGGTGGCGGTGAGCCAGGCCGCGAGTTCGGCATCGCCAGTAGCGGTTGCCGGTGGGGGAGTGGGCAGAGCGCTTCGGTCTTGACCGGCGGCGGTCACGTGACGCAAGCGGTGGGCGATGACGGCACCGGGGGAGTCCGCGGTTTCGAGGTTCGCTGTGGCCTGCGTCCAGTGTTCGCGTGGGTCGCGGCCGGCTTTTGCCGCGTCGGTCCAGGCTTGGGCGATCGCCGCGTATTGGTCGGGATCTGCCTCGAGCTGGCGACTGTAGAGACGGGGGAGAGCGTCGGTGTATTCGGCCAAAGTGGCGCTGGTGAAGGCGTCGGCGGCCAGGTCGACGCCGTGCCGATACAGCGCTTCCAGACGCGCCGGGTCGGTGGCGTGGTCCATCTCTTCGCGCAGGGCCGCAGTGGCCGAGGCTTGGTGGGTGTCGCGCCGCAGAATGGTCGCCAGAACTTCCGAGGCGGTAGGTGCGTCCCGGTCGCCAGCCGAGTGCATGTGGGCATCTTCCGCCACGAAATCAACGACGGGCTCGCAGACGGCGTAGGCGCGGTTCTCTTGCTTGCCTCGGGTCATGGCGACATAGAGGCCGGCCCGGTCGACGGAGGTGTCCACCACGGCGTGGGTGGTCTCCACGGTGGCGCCCTGGGCTCGGTGGATGGTGGAGGCGTAACCCAGGTGGATGTTGTCTTGCGCGTAGCTGCCGGGTACGAGCATCTGCTCGTCGGTGTTGATATCTTGCACGGCCACCGAGCCGTCGCCTGTGAGGCCGGTGACGGTGAACAGTTGCCCGTTGATGACCCGGCCCAGGTACTTGCGGTCTTCGGTGTAGAGCTTGGCGTTCTTGCGGGCGATGACGGTGTCCCCGACGCCGATGGTGTCGCCTCTAGCGACTCGGGTTTCGCAGGATGCGTCGACGATCCCGGCGGTGATGCGGCCTGAGCGGATGATCTCGTTGAGGGTGTCGACGTCGGTGTTCCTCGAGGCGATGATCAACGAGTTTCGGCCGGCACCTGTGTCGGTGAGGTAGGCCTCCACTGCCTCGGTGAGCATCTGCTCGCGGGTGCCGCCGGTGATCCATCCCCGCTGGGAGTACAGGGCCAGGGCGTCGGGGTTTCCCTCGCGTAGGGAGAGTGTGGCGGCGGCTTGTTCGGTGTCGCTGCCCATGCGCATGACCTCGCGCAGCTCGGGCGTTCCTGGGGTGCGCGCGACCTCTCCGAACAGTCCGCCGGTTTCGACGGCTGCGAGCTGCTTGGGGTCACCGATGAGCCGAACAACAGCTCCCGATTCAGTGGCGATCTCTGTCAGTGCGGCCAGGTTTTCGGTGCTCGACATTCCGGCCTCATCGACCAGGAGCATGTCGCCGGGGGCGATCTTGATCGGCAGTGCCGACAGGGTCTTCTCCGGTTGGTTGGGGTGTAGTCCGCGCCAGGTGAAGGTCACCGAATCGATGGTGTGGGAGGTCGCACCGATCTCATCGGAAAGGATGGATGCCGCCGCTGCCGAGGGCGCCAATCCGATGACACCTCGCCCGCTGTCCTGCCAGGTTTGGGCGAGGAGTTTCATGCTCGCGGTCTTGCCGGTACCGGCTGGGCCAACTCCGGCGGCAACGAGCGTGCCGGAGGTGAGAAGGTGACGCGCCATCGCGGCCTGCCCGGCGTTGAGCGCCCACCCGTGCTCGAGTTCGTGGCGGGCCAGGGCCTGCTCAATGTCGGCGCCTGAGGCGAACACCGCAACCGGTGTGGTGGCCGCCTCGAGGGTCAGTGTCTCGGCTTCAAGGACCGCGGCGGTGGTGTATTTGCGGGAGTTGGCGTGACGGTCCACCCCGGCCCCGGACCCACCCGTCAGTGCCTCCGGTAGGTCCAGCATTTCCGGCGGTGTCAGGGCCACGACGTGCGCTCCCATCGCCTCTTCCATGACCTGGCTGTGGGCTTGCTCCAGGTCGCCGGCGGAGGCAAACCGGTATCCCTTCAGGACGGTCGACACTGCCGTGTCCACGTGCGACTGGCGGAACTGCGCCCGCTGGGAGGTCACCGCGCGTACAGCTTTGGTTGCCACGTCGGTGGCGTGTTCGCTGCCTGAGTACAGGGGTCGGTCCTGCTCTGCGCCGGCACCTCGGACGCCGGAGAGCATGGCCGCAAGGGCGTCCTGGCCAATGCGCTCGGCGGCCACCTTGTGCCAGGTCTGCCGGTGCTCATCGAGGGACTGTGCGGGCTTCTTTGCATCGCGTGTGTCGAGGATGGCTTTCTGCCACAGGGCGTACGCGGCCCGCTGCGAGGGTTGGCGACCATTGGCCTGGACGTACTCGGTGACCAGTCGGTCGTAGACCGGACGGGCCAGGGTCCGGCGGGAGGAGAACGCGTCGATCAGGCGGCGGTCAATACCGGCGACTTCCCAGATGGGCGCCTTGTCTCGGTGCGGGTAGTGGGCCACAAATCGCGCGCCCATTCGGCGGGTGATGAGGTCGTGCAGGACGGCGTCGTAGCGGGCGGAGATCGCCTGGTGCATCTGGTGGATTGCGCGTGAGTCCAGGGTGCGCCACCGCCCGTCGGGGCCTTGCACTTTGTTGGCGATCAATACGTGCGAGTGCAGGTCCGGGTCCCCGCCGCGGGTGTCGAAATGGGTGAACTCACTGGCCACGATCCCGCCGGTGGAGACCTGCTCGATGCCGTTGGTTCCCACCCGCGTGTACACCGCATTGTTCTCGGCCCAGGTGAGTGCTTCGGCGACTGCTTCGTGGTGCAGCGCCGCGATGTGGGAGGCGGTGTGCTCGTCGGCCATTGCCCACCAGACGCTGACACTTTTGACCGGGGAGAAGGTGAAGTCGAACCCGGCCACGGCCTGGCGGACCTTGTCTCGTTCGCGGTTGACCCAGGCGATGACGTCGCGCCCGGAGGCGTGGTCGTAGCCGAACTGCTCGGTGTAGAAACCGCGTCCGACACTCTCGGCGATCTGGCCCTTCTCATCCGTGGTGGGGCGCCTGCCTTCGCCAGAGACGAACGCCTTCTCAGCGGCGTCGATCGCCGCCAGGACCGGCACGCCGGAGGCGTACAGGGAGTAGGAGCGGCCCAGTTTGCAGGCCGACAGTGGCGTCCCTGATTCCATGAGGTCGTCGGTGTCCGGGTGCAGGCCTTCGCCGTACAGTGCGGCCATCTGTGCTTCGGTGACGACCGATCCCGAGATGGCGTTCTCGGATGCCAGCCCGGTCAGTCCGGAGCCGATCCAGCGGCCCGGTGGGGTGCCCTTGGCGGCGTAGTAGTCCGACAGGCTTTGCCCTTGCGGGTCGGCGTCGTGGGTGGCCACGGAGCGCAGCAAGTACTGGTATCCAGTCCCGGCGTGCACCGCCCGCAGGCTCATCATGAACGCCAGTCTAGGCGGGGGCGTCTGGGCGCGTCTATCGGCGCGGCTGGCCGGGTCGGTGACCAGCGGTTTTCCAGGCGTCATTAGTAATGCCTACTGTGTAAGACTGTTCAGAGGAGCGAGAGCGAGTCGGGTTTTGTGGCGGACGCACGGAGGGCGACTGGCCGGGGCGGTGCGGAAGCTGCGGCGGGCAGCCGCAGCCAGAGCGTGGGCAGCCAGAGCGTGGGCGACTGCGGGGGAGAGCGGCGACCAATAGGGTCGAGCGTATGGGCCTCGCGAAGACAGACTCCCGTTCACAGACCGCACGGGCCCGCGCCCGCCAAGCAATGGCCGTCGAGTTGGAGCGAGCGCGCAAGCGCGAGTCCAAGCTTATTGCCGTGTTCTCCGCGATCGACGCCCGCGAGGAAGCAGAAGCCACCCTCGGCGGCGCGCTCATCGAGCTCCGGGGCCTCGGCGTCCCCCAGTCCGACCTAGCCGAGATGACCGGCCTGTCTGCCCGCGACGTCGGTGCAGCGATCCGCAGCGCAAAAAACTCCGAGGACGACAACGACGAAGCCAGCGGCGAGTCTGAGTCAGAGAGCACCGGGAGTGCGAGCGAAGACGCTGAGACGGGCACGGCTGTAGACAGTTCGGACAGCAACGGTGCCAGCAACCACTGATCCCCGCGGTGGGCCGTGGTGTGAGGACGTTCCCCTGCCGGGACTGGACCTGGAACCACGGTCCACCTCGTCTGGGCCGTCGGCTAACTCGCGCCCCTACAGCGCGACACTGCCCCCCACTCCGGAGGCAATCGCCGCGTTCTGGGCCAAGGTCGTACGAGCCCCCGGCGACGGACATTGGCTGTTCACGGGGGCCGTCTCCGGTGTTGATGGGTACGGACGCTTGAGCTGGCGCGAAGGCGGCGTGAGCCGCACCGAATCAGCGCACCGGTTCGCGCTTCTACTCGACGGCATCGACCTGGCCGGCGTCGTCGCCGAACACCGCTGCAACGAGCCACTATGCGTGCGCGTTGATCCCGATCACCTGATCCCGTCCACACAGGCGGCGAACCTGAACTACGCCGTCGCCTGCGGACGCACCGGAATTATCCGAACCTCCCTCAGACGGCAAGACCGCCACGCCCGCTCCCTGGCCGTCCGCAACGCAGTCTCTGGTGGCTGGGACCCCATCGCCTACAGCGCCGCATCCGGCAATACCGCACCCCTGGATACACCTTCGCTGTTCTGATCTGACGTACGCTTACCCACAACAAAGGCCCCGCCACACCGCGGGGCCTTTTCTCGTTCCGGTCGGAAGAGATGTGTCAGCGTTCAGTCACTCGCGCGTCTTGCGCTTTCGCAGTTCCCAGAACTGCGGCAGCGTCCACCGCGGGCGGCGTCTGGTCGATCACCACGCGCGCCAACCGTGACCGGTACCGCGCATCATTGCGGACCGCGAACGACCAGTGCCCGATAAACCAGGCCAGCGTCCCCAGCGCCGCGAGGAGTCGGCGCCCACGTTCGCCCCCTGCATCACCCCGAGCAAGCCGATGATCGCGCACATCCCGCCCACACCTCGCGCGGTCGGAGGAAGCACGAGGGCACCGCCCGCCACCACCGCGACCGCCAACGTCGCCGTGCCAAGATCCCACATTGCGTGCCACCTTCTCCCTCAGGCCGCGGGCGCCGTGGACGCCGCCTACCTACGACTCGAGTCGGTCCGCCGAGCTCGGCGTCCCCGAATGATCGTCGTGCCCTTGGGGTGTGGCTGCCACCTCTGACACTCAGTTCTCAGGGGCGCTCGTCGGGGCGTTCAGTTGCGGTCGACGGTGTGCCGGCCGGGCCGGCCTCGCGAGTGTTATCGCGTAGTGAGTCCAGCACTTCACGCAGAGTGTCCGAGGTCGCCTCGGCGCGGACCCGGGCCCGGTCGGCCTGCTCGGCCTCGGCGCGCGCGTCCTGCGCGTCCCGAAGGGCCGCGTCAAGCTGCCCGCGCAGCTGCGCC
>NZ_JAALDN010000197.1 GCF_014144855.1 Dietzia maris
AGGGGCGCGACCAGACGACCGGCTCGGCGCCCGCGGCCACGACCGGCCCCGGCGTGACGGGTGACCCCGTGGGTTCAGAGACCGGAGAGGACCTGACGATCGAGTCCGCCGATCCCGAGGGGCCCTCGGACCAGTCCGCCGACACCTCCCCCGCCGCGGGCAGCGCGGTACCCGGTCCGGCGGCCGGGTCCGCACCGCAGCCCTCGGACGACCAGCCGGTCGGCGAGGCGTCCACGGACGGGACCGCGACCGACAAGTGATCGACCGGGACCCGATCCCCGACGACTCCACAGCCGACGACACCGCACTCGAGGTCATCGCGTCGAGCCTGCCCGAACTGGGTCCCCTGGACGTCCACGCGCTGTACAAACTGCGTGTGGACGTCTTCGTCGCGGAACAGGACTGCCCGTACGCCGAGATCGACGACGTCGACGCCGATCCCGGCACGATTCACCTGCTGGCCCGTGCACCGGACGGCGCGGTCGTCGCGACACTGCGGGTGTTCGGATCGGACGCGGGCGACGGGGTCATGCACATCGGACGTGTCTGCACGACGCCCGCCTGGCGGGGTCGGGGCATCGCGGCGCGGCTGATCCGCCGGGGGCTCGTGCTGTGCCGGGACCGGCCCGTGGAGATCGGGGCCCAGGCCTACCTGGAGAGGTGGTACGAGCAGTTCGGATTCGCGCGGTGCGGGCCGGACTATCTCGATGGGCGGATCCCCCATCTCCCCATGCGGCGCGACCTCCTAGGATGAGACCCGGCTCACCCCCTTCGATCCCTCCCGAGGACACACATGACGTCTGACGCTCCCTCCGGCTCGCTGGTCAAGGCTCTCCTCCCGGAGAGCGAGATGCCGACGCACTGGTACAACATCCAGGCCGATCTCCCCGAGCCCATGGCACCGCACCTGCACCCGGGGACCAAGGAGCCGCTCGGTCCCGAGGACCTCGCCCCGCTGTTCCCGATGTCCCTCATCGAGCAGGAGGTCACGCCGGAGCGCTACATCGAGATCCCCGAGGCGGTGCAGGAGATCTACCGGCTGTGGCGGCCGTCGCCCCTGATCCGGGCCCGCCGCCTGGAGAAAGCGCTCGGCACGTCGGCGCGGATCTACTACAAATACGAGGGCACCAGCCCGGTCGGCTCGCACAAGCCCAACACCGCGGTCGCACAGGCCTACTACAACGCCGCCGAGGGCATCACCAAGCTCACCACCGAGACCGGCGCCGGCCAGTGGGGCGCCTCTCTGGCGTTCGCCGGTCAGGCCTTCGGCATCGAGGTGGAGGTGTGGCAGGTCAAGGCCTCGTTCGAGTCCAAGCCGTACCGCCGGATGCTCATGGAGACCTTCGGCGCCTCGGTCCACCCGAGCCCGTCGGACCTGACCGAGGCGGGACGCTCGTTCCTGGCCAAGGACCCGGACACCCCCGGTTCGCTCGGCATGGCGGTCTCCGAGGCCGTCGAGGTGGCCGCCGGCGACCCCGAGGCCCGCTACTCACTGGGGTCGGTGCTCAACCACGTGTGTCTGCACCAGACCGTGATCGGCGCGGAGGCCCTCAAGCAGCTGGGCATGTTCGGCGAGGACGCCCCCGACTACGTGTACGGCTGCGCCGGTGGCGGCTCCAACCTCGCCGGGTTGGCCTTCCCGTTCATCCGCGAGAACCTCGCCGGCGCGCGGACGCAGATCATCGCTGTCGAGCCCACGGCGTGCCCTTCGCTGACCGAGGGCGAGTTCCGGTACGACCACGGTGACGTCGCCGGCCTGACCCCTCTGATGAAGATGTACACCCTCGGTCAGGACTTCGTCCCGGACCCCATCCATTCCGGTGGCCTGCGCTACCACGGCATGGCGCCGCTGGTCAGCCACGTCAAGCACCTGGGCCTGCTCGATTCCATGGCGGTGGAGCAGAACGTCGCGTTCGCCGCGGGCGTGGAGTTCGCCAAGGCGGAGGGCATCGTTCCCGCACCCGAGTCGACGCACGCCCTCGCAGGTGCGATGGCCAAGGCCCGTGAGCACACCGGTGAGGCAGGCACCGGACCGTCGATCGTGATCGGCCTCTCCGGTCACGGCTTCCTCGACCTCCCCGCGTACGAGTCCTTCATCCGCGGTGAGATGGGCTGACGCCTCCGAAGACCCCCCGACCGTTCCACACCCTCGATCACAGGAGCCCCCCTATGACCAAGACCATCGACTTCACCGACCGCGTCGCGATCATCACCGGCGCCGGCGGCGGCCTCGGCCGCGCCTACGCGCTCGCGCTGGCAGAGCGTGGCGCCAAGGTCGTCGTCAACGACCTGGGCGGCGACGTCCACGGCGAAGGTGGCACCCCCTCCCTGGCGCAGCAGGTCGTCGACGAGATCACGGCCGCCGGTGGCGAGGCCATCGTCGACGGCAACGACATCACCGACGAGGCCGCCGTCGCGTCCCTCGTGTCGACGGTGATCGACAAGTGGGGCCGCATCGACGTGCTCATCAACAACGCCGGCATCCTGCGGGACAAGTCGTTCGCCAAGATGGAGATGGACGACTTCCGCAAGGTCGTCGAGGTGCACCTCATGGGATCGGTCAACTGCACCAAGGCCGTGTGGCCGCACATGGCCGAGGCGGGCTACGGACGCATCCTCATGACCGCCTCCACCTCCGGTATCTACGGCAACTTCGGCCAGGCCAACTACGGCGCCGCCAAGTCCGGGCTCGTCGGTCTGATGAACGTCCTGGCGATCGAGGGCGCCAAGAAGAACATCAAGGTCAACGCGATCGCCCCCACCGCGGCCACGCGGATGACCGAGGATCTGCTGCCGCAGCGGGTGCTCGACATCATGGGCCCGGAGACCATCGCCCCCGGCGCCCTGTTCATGGTCAGCGAGGACGCCCCGACCAAGACCATCCTCGGTGCCGGCGCCGGCGTGTTCGCCGTGTCCCAGATGGTCGAGTCGCGGGGCGTCTACCTCCCCGACGACGCGCGCACCCCCGAGGTCGTCGCCGAGCGTTGGAACGAGATCGCGGACGTCACCGACGCCAACCCCCTGGAGTCGGCTTTCGAGCAGACCTCCAAGTACGCCGCGCTCGCCGCCCGCGAGCTGGGCCTGCACCTGGAGAGCTGAGGAAGGGCCGCCGCCGCGACACCCCGCCACCCCGGCAGCCGCCGGAGCCCCGCCGGAGCCCCGGCCGGAGCCCCGCCGTCGAGAAGGGCGTTCCGCACACATCCGCCGAGTATGGATGTGCGGAACGCCCTTCTCGTTGAGCGCTGGGCGGGGCCGGAGCGGGCGGCACTGGTGGCGCTGGGGCGGGCGGCGGCGCCGTCTCACTCCTGGTCGGCGAACTGGGTTTCGTAGAGCTCCGCGTAGCGACCACCGGTGGCCAGGAGCTCGGCGTGCGTGCCCGACTCGACCACCCGGCCGGCCTCGAGGACCAGGATCGTGTCGGCGGCGCGCACCGTCGACAACCGGTGGGCGATCACCAACGAGGTGCGGTCGGCCATCGCCTCGCTCAGCGCCTCCTGGACGGCGGACTCGTTGGTGGAGTCCAACGCACTGGTGGCCTCGTCCAGCACCACCACCGACGGGGCGGCGATCAGCAGCCGCGCGATCGTCAGTCGCTGACGCTCACCTCCCGACAGCCGGTAGCCGCGATCACCGATGACGGTGTCGAGACCGTCCGGCAGCGACCGCACGAGATCCTCGAGCCGGGCCCGGCGCAGCGCGTCCCAGACGAGGTCATCGGAGACCTCCGGCCGCGCGAAGGTGAGGTTGGAGCGGATCGTGTCGTGGAAGAGGTGGCCGTCCTGCGTGACCATACCCACCGTGCGCCGCAGCGACGACGAGGTGACCCGACGCACGTCGAGTCCCGACACCCGCACCGCACCCGAGTCGACGTCGTACAGCCGCGGCAGCAGGGAGGCGATCGTGGACTTGCCCGCGCCGGACGACCCGACCAAGGCGATCATCTGTCCCGGTTCGGCGCGGAAGGAGATCCCGTGCAGGACCTCCTGGCCGCCGCGGGTGTCGAGGACCGCGACCTCCTCGAGCGAGGCGAGGGAGACCTTGTCCGCCGAGGGATAGGAGAACGTGACGTCGTCGAACTCGATGGTCGCCGGGCCCTCCGGGATGGCGACGGCGTCAGGGGCGTCGGAGATGAGCGGTTCCAGGTCGAGGACCTCGAAGACCCGCTCGAAGCTGACGATGGCCGTGACGATGTCCATCGGCGCGTTGGCCAGGGAGGTCAACGGGCCGTACAGGCGGGTGAGGAGCAGCGCGAGGGCCACGACGGACCCCGCGTCGAGAGCGCCGTTGAGTGCGAACCACCCGCCGAGCCCGTAGACGAGCGCCAGCGCCAGCGTGGACACCAGGGTCAGCGAGTTCATGAACACACTCATGAGCAGCGCGGTTCGCACGCCGATGCCGCGGACCCGGCCCGCGCGGGCGGAGAACTCCGCCGACTCCGTCTCAGGACGTCCGAAGAGCTTGACCAGGGTCGCGCCGCCGGCGTTGAACCGCTCGGTCATCTGGTCGTTCATCGACGCGTTGAGATCCGAGGCCTCGCGGCGGAGCCGCGCGAGCCGCTTGCCCACGTAGCGGGCCGGGAACAGGAAGATCGGCAGCAGCAGGACGGACAGGACGGTGAGCTGCCAGTTGATACCGGCCATCACGGCCAACGTGAGTACGAGCTGCACCAGGTTCGACACGACCCCGGACAGCGTGTCCGAGAACGCCCGCTGGGCACCCATCACGTCGTTGTTGAGGCGACTGACCAGCGCGCCGGTGCGGGTGCGCATGAAAAAGGCGACCGGCATCGTCTGGACGTGGTCGAACACCGCGCGGCGCAGGTCGAGGATGAGCCCCTCCCCGATCCGTGCGGACCACAACCGGGTGACGACGGCGACGATCGCCTCGATGATCCCGATCGCGGCGATGGCGAGCGCGAGGCCGATCACGACCCGGACCGGCGAGGCCTCGACGATCGCGGTGACCACGCGGCCGGCGAGCAGCGGTGTCGCCACGGCGAGGGTGGCCCCGAAGACGGAGAGCACCAGGAAGAAGACGATGCGCCGGGTGTGCGGGCGGGCGAACTGTCCGATCCTGCGGAAGTTCTCGCGGGTGAACACACTGCGGTCCAGCGCGATGTTGTTGTTCTCGGCCCGCATCAGCGTGCGCATGGCGGCCTGCTGCATCGTCACGTAGCGGTACTCCTCCCGCGCCGGAGAGGGGCCCCGACGACCGTTCGGTACAACCCGGCACGGGGCCCACGTATTCCGGCCCGCGACCGCGGTGGCGTTCCTCGTCGTCGTCGCCCCGATCCGGTCTTTGGACAAAATCTGGGGTGATGTCTAGACACGGCGGGGGAATTTGTCTAATGTCAGGGGCAACACAGTGGCATACGCCACACCTTGTTGACCCGGAGGTCGTCTGCGATGTCCAGCACCGAGTACATCAGCCCCACCGACGGGGCACCGCACACCCACCACGAGGCGGACGCCGCCGTCGAGCCCTACGCGTGGACCGACGCCAAGCGGTACCTGTGGCTGCTCGGACTCATCCCCGCGATGGGTCTGTTCGTGTCGATGCCGATCGTCGCCGGCTTCAACGCCCTCGGCTGGGGCGTGGCGGCCACCGTCGCCTGGTTCCTCCTCCCCTTCCTCGTCTACGTCGCGATCCCCCTCGGGGACCTCGCCGTCGGCGCCGACGGTGAGAACCCGCCCGACGAGGTCATGGACAAGCTCGAGGCCGACCCGTTCTACCGGTGGTGCACGTACCTGTACATCCCCTTCCAGTACGCGTCCCTCATCGCGGCCGCCTACCTCTGGTCCGCCGACGACCTGTCGTGGCTGGGCTACGACGGGGGACTCGGGATCGCCGCCTCGATCGGCGTCGCCTGGACCGTCGCGATCACCGGCGGGATCGGGATCAACACCGCCCACGAGCTCGGGCACAAGATCGCCGGCAGCGAGAAGTGGCTGTCCAAGGTCGCCCTGGCCACCACCGGCTACGGACACTTCTTCATCGAGCACAACCGCGGACACCACGCGCGTGTCGCCACTCCGGAGGATCCGGCCAGCTCGCGCTTCGGTGAGTCGTTCTGGGCCTTCCTCCCGCGCAGCGTGTTCGGGTCGCTGACGTCGGCCTGGCACCTGGAGTCCGAGCGGCTCCGGCGGCTGGGCAAGAGCCCGTGGACCCTGCGCAACGACAACCTCAACGCCTGGCTCATGACGGTCGTGCTCTTCGGCGGACTCATCGCCGTGTTCGGCTGGGAGATCGCGCCGTGGCTCATCGTGCAGGCCGTCTTCGGCTTCTCGCTGCTGGAGGTCGTCAACTACCTCGAGCACTACGGCCTGCTCCGCCAGAAGACCTCCGCCGGCCGCTATCAGCGCTGCCGCCCGGAGCACTCGTGGAACTCCGACCACCTGGTGACCAACATCTTCCTCTACCACCTGCAGCGTCACTCCGACCACCACGCCAACCCCATGCGTCGCTACCAGGTACTGCGCAGCTTCGAGCAGGCCCCGCAGCTGCCCTCGGGCTACGCCACGATGATGGTCCTGGCCTACGTGCCGCCGCTGTGGCGCAAGGTCATGGACAAGCGCGTCCTGGCCCACTACGACGGCGACATCACCCGCGCCAACATCCAGCCGTCCAAGCGCGAGAGGATCCTCGCCCGGCACGGCGCCGGGTCGACGGCGGTCGCCGAGCAGATCGTCGCGGACACCGACATCGCGACCGATCAGACCTCACCGACCGGTGAGTACGTGTGCCCCAACTGCGGGAACCACTACTCGGAGGCCGCCGGGCTGCCGCGCGAGGGTTTCCCCGCCGGGACCCCGTGGTCGGCCATCCCCGACAGCTGGCGGTGCTCGGACTGCGGCGTCCGCGACAAGGTGGACTTCCTGCCCGTGAAGTGACCCCCGCGTGCGGGGCTCCGATCGGCCCTCCGCCGCCCGGCCCACGGGATCAGGAACAATGGACACCATGCCCCGTCACCGCCCCACAAGTGACCGACGCTCCCCCGGCGACCCCCGCGGGGAGCGTCGGTCACTGCGCTCCACCGTGTTCGAGGCCATGCACGAGCTGCTGGGCTCGCACGACTGGTCCTCGGTGACCATGTCCGACGTGGCCCAGGCCGCCGGTCTCAGCCGGCAGACCCTGTACAGCACCTTCGGCAACCGTCAGGGACTGGCCCAGGCGTACGCACTCCAGCTGTCGGAGACCTTCGCCGGGGAGATCCGCGACTCGATCATCCGCCACCCGGGGCAGATCGACACCGCGCTGAACGAGGGGATCAACGGGTTCCTCCTGTCGAGCCGGAACGACCCGCTGGTCCGCGCCCTGCTCACCGGCGACATCAAACCGGACCTCCTGCGCCTCATCACGACCGAGGCCGGGCCGCTCATCGAACGGGCCACCGAGGTGCTCACCCCCGCCCTGTCCGACAGCTGGATGCGCATCGAGGAAGCCCAGGCACGGCTCGCGGCGTCGATCATCGCCCGGATCGGCATCAGCTTCATCTCACTGCCGCCCAACGACCCCGACCAGCTGGCGTCGGGCCTCACCGAGGTCATCGCCCCGTACCTCCAGAAGGTCATTCAGGTCGACGTCCAGGGGTGAGCCCCCGGCCCCGCGGGGCCGGGGCGCTCTACGCGCCGTCGGCGATGGTCGACCGCGCACCCGGCTGTCCCGGCACCGGGACGCTCGCCTCGAGGAACAGTCCCCGCGCCTCCACGCACAGCCGGTCGCCGGCGTGGATGGTGGCGTGCGTCCACGTCTTGCGGCCGTCGACCTCGTGCACCCAGGCCCGGAACGTCAGCGGCTGGAGCAGCGGCGTGGGCGAGCGATAGTCGATCTCGTAGTGCGCCGTCATCCCGAAGCGGCCACCCCAGTGGTTGGCGAAGCCCATCATGTGGTCGATGACGAGCGCGCTGATCCCCCCGTGGACACACGCCGGCGGGCCCTGGTAGACGGGACCGAGGGTCACCTCCGCCATCACCGACCCGTCGTCACAGCCGTGGAACTGCACCGGCGGGGCGATCGGGTTCTCTTGCCCGCCGACCGGGTTCGAGCGACGGGTCCCGGCACCCGTCCACATGTTCTCCAGCCGACGTGAGGGCGATGGGACTCGCGGCTCCAGCAGATCAGCGACTTCGGCCAGGCGGTCGGCGATGTCCCCGAGCTCGACCTCGGAGTGCGCCAACGCCGCCGTCGCCTCCCGCAACCTGCGCAGTTCGGCCACCGCGCGGTCCAACTCCGGGTCCGCCGGCGGCAGCTCGGGGACGGGGATCGGGTCGAAGGAGTCCCCGAACCGGCTCCGCGCGGCGTCGAGGGAGAACTGGTCCGGATCCAACCCCGGGAGGGGTACTCCACCGAATCCGGGACGATCGCTCTGTTTGGTCATACTCTTAGAGTATGTCGACACCTGTCAATCCGAAGCCGTTCGATCCCGTTACCTATGGCCCGTGGGCCCTCGTCGTGGGCGGAAGTGAGGGCGTGGGCGCCGAGATCGCGTTCCGCCTCGCCGATCAGGGCGTGTCCTCCGTGCTCGTCGCCCGCAAGGCCGGGCCCCTCGAGGAGACCGCCGAGGCCGTCCGCGCCAAGGGCGTCGAGTGCCGGGTCGTGTCCGTCGACCTCACCGAGCCCGGCGCCACCGAGGGCATCGCCGCGGCCTGCGAGGGCCTCGACCTGGGGCTGCTCGTCCTCAACGCCGGCGCCAACACGTACGGCTCCGAGTTCGTCGAGTCCGACATGACCCAGGTTCAGAAGGTCATCGACCTCAACATCACCTCGCCGATGCAGATCATCCGGCAGTTCGGCCCCGCCCTCAAGGCCCGCGGCCGCGGCGGCATCGTGGTGATGGGCTCGATGGCCGGCTACCTCGGCCACGCCGACATGAGCGTGTACTCCGCGGCCAAGGCGTTCAGCCGGGTCTTCGTCGAGGGCCTGTGGCTCGAGATGCGGGAGCACGGCGTCGACGTCGTCGAGGTCATCCTCGGCGTCGTCCGCACCCCCGCGATGATCCGCGCCGGCCTGGACATGGACCTGCCCGGCTTCACCGTCAGCGAGCCCACCGAGGTCGCCGAGGAGGTCCTGGCGTCCATCGGCAACGGCCCGATCCACGTCTGCGGCGGCGAGAACAACCGCAAGGGCGTCGAGTTCTCCTCCGGCGTCGACCGGGGACGGATCGTGGCCGGATCCCACAAGCGGATGACGGCGCTGCGCGGGAACTGAAGTCCGACGCGACGCACGCGTCGGTGCCCGGCCGCGGATGCTCCTATGGATGTCAAGCGGCTTTG
>NZ_JAALDN010000198.1 GCF_014144855.1 Dietzia maris
CTCCACGAACGCCTCGACGAACTCATCGACCCGCCACCCTTCTGACACCACGAGGGCCGCGCCGGGCATGACGGCGCGGCCCTCGTCGGCGCCCGGGTGGGGCCACCAGTGGGTCAGACGAAGCGGCGGCTGATCTTCTCGGGCAGGAGCGTGAGCAGCGGCCCGATCGCCTTCCACGGCTTGGCGGGAACCAGCGCGCGGGTGGGCTCGGCGTCGATCGTCTTGACCAGCGCGTCGACGCCCTCGTCGAACTCGGTCATCAACGCGGTCTTCACCGACCGGTTGATGTCCGTGCGGATATACCCCGGGAGAATGTCCGTCACCTTGATCCGGCTGCCCGCACTGTCCAGCTCGGCGTAGAGACCCTGCGCCAGGGCCGAGACGAACGCCTTGGTCGCGCCGTAGGTGTTCTGCGCCTTCGGCATGCCGCGCAACGAACTCACCGACGAGATGAACACCAGGTGCCCCTCACCCCGGGTGAAGAGCCGCTCCATCGCCGCCTCGGCCTGGTTCAGCGTCCCCACCACGTTCACCATGGCGGTCTCCCGGTTGGCGTGTGCCTTCCCCGTGCCGATCGAGGCGCCCTTGCCCAGCCCGGCGTTGAGTACGAACCGGTCGATGCCGCCGAGCTCGGCGTCCAGCTCGCCGAACACCCGCTCCACCGCGTCACCGTCAGCCACATCGAGCTCGCGGACCGCCACCGTGATCGAGGGATTCGCCGCCAGCAGTTCGGCTCGGAGCTCCTCCAGGCGGTCCAGGCGCCGCGCGCACAGCGCGAGGTTCTTCTCCTGCGCGGCCCAGCGGCGGGCCATTCCCTCCCCGAGGCCAGAGCTGGCACCGGTGATCAGAATCGTTTTGCGGTCGGTCACGAGTTCTCCTCCGTTGGCGATGCGCCCAGTGTGGCACGACGCGGCTGGCAGGACGGGCAACGGTAGGCGATGCGATCCAGGGAGTCGCTCGGTTCGTCCGGGTCCGCGAGTCCTCCGAGACGGAACGTCTCCACCTCGGTCCCGCACCGGCGGCACGGCTTGCCGTCGCGGCCGTACACCCACAGCTCGCGCCCGCGCCGGGTGTCGCCGGTCGTCACCCGGACTGTGCGGTCGGCGTTGGCCACCAGCATCCGCCGCGCCAGTGTGACCATCGCACGGAGGTCCGGCACGACCTCGACCGGATCCCGCGGGTCCACCCCGCGCAGGAAACACAGCTCCGCCCGGTAGACGGTCCCGATCCCGGCCAGATTGCGCTGGTCGAGCAACGCCTCGCCGATCGTACGAGTGGGTCGCTCGCTGATCCTCCGCACGACCTCGTCTGTGCTCGTCACCGGGTCCCAATCCGCGCTGAGGAGATCGGGCCCGAGGTGGCTGACGGCGCGGTCGGCCTCGGCGGGGGTCAGTGCGCGGAGCAGTCCGAGTTCCGTGCCCACCACCTCGACGTCACCGGCACGCAGGAGCAGCCGGACGGTGTGCGCGGGGAACCGCCACCGGTCCCCCGCACGCAGGACGTGGATGCGGCCCTCCATCTTGAGGTGGATGTGGAGGGTGACGGGGTCACGGCCCTCATCGTCGGGGCCGACGACGACGAAGAGGTGCTTCCCCCGGGACCGGGCCGTCACCACCGACCTGCCCGCGAGATCGACGGCGGCGAATCTCGGTACACGGAGCTCGCTCCTGTCCAGGGTGCGGCCGGCGAGGGCCTCGCGGACCCGCGCCGCAGCCCGGTGCACCGAATCACCCTCGGGCACGGTTCACCACCCCAGTTCGCGGCAACCGACGACCCCGGCGGTCTCGATCTGCACCGTCACGTGCTCGATCCCGTGCTCCTCCAGGAGGACGCGCCGAGCCTCGCCGAGCACCTCTGAGTGATCTGCGACCGAGTCGACCACCAGGTGCACGGTACCCACGTCCATTCCCGAGGTCAGTGTCCACAGGTGCAGGTCATGGACCTCCTCGACGTCACGCAGGGCTCCGAGCTGGGCCTCCACCTCCACCGGATCGACTCCGACGGGTGCGTGCTGGGCGAGGACCGCGACCACCTGCCGTCCGAGCACCACCGCGCGGACCACGATGAACACGGCGATCGCCACCGCGACCATCAGGTCCCACACCGTCGACCCGGTCGCCCGCATGAGCAGCGCCGCCACGATCACACCGACGGACCCTGCCGCATCGGCGAGCACCTCGAGGTACGCGCCACGCACTGCCAGACTCTCGTCGGACCCGCTGCGCAACAACAGCAGGGAGATGACGTTGATGACGAGTCCCAGCGCGCCGACGACGAGCATCGTCCCGGTGGCGACGGAGGCGTCGGAGCCGAGCCGACCGACGGCCTCGATCAGGACGTATACGCCCATGCCGAGCATGATGAGCACCGCCAGGCCGGAGGCGAATATCTCCACGCGGTAGTGGCCGAACGTCCGGCGGCCTGATGCGTCGGGCCGGGTGGCGACCACCGTGGCCAGGAGGGCCGCGCCGAGTGCCACCACGTCCGCGCCCATGTGGCCGGCGTCGGAGAGGAGGGCGAGGGAGCCGGAGACCAGGCCGGCGACCAGTTCGACCCCGAAGAACGCCGCCGTCAGGGCGAACGCACCCCCGAGGCGCGCCCGGTATCGCCCACCGGCGTGGCCGGAGGGACGACCATGGGAATGGCCCGCACCCATTCGACAACACCCCTTCCAACACATGCACTAATGCGCATACTCTAACTATTCGCCGCGGCCGACTCAAGATGTGGATGTTCAGCGGCGGATCCGCAGCCCCTTGGGAGTGATGCCGAAGCCGGCGGCCTCGAACGCCGCGGCATGGGACGAGGTGTGGACGGGCTCGCCACCGAGGGTGGTGACGGTGAGCGCGCCGACCGCGCCGGACTTCACGGTTCCGGCGAGCGCCGTCGCAGCGGCCGGGACGGCACCGGCGCGGTCGTCGAGGACCAGGACGGTTCGCCCGCCGCGTTCGACGAACAGCACACACACTCCGTCGACCAGCACCACCAGAGCTCCCGCCTTGCGACCGGGGCGGTGTCCGGACCCGTTCCCCGTCCCCTCGCCGCCCATGTCCCCGTCGCTGCGGGCGCGTGCGGCGGGCCAGGGCAGGGCCGCCCCGTAGGGGTTGGCGGGGTCGGTCGCGGCGAGGACCCGAACGGCGGGCTCGTCCGCACCGGATGGCCAGTGGGCGTCGTCGGCGGTGTCGTCGAAGGTCCGCAGCCGATCGATGGTGTTGCCGGCGGCGAACTGGGCGGCACCGAGGCCGTCGACGAAATACCCGCGCCGACAGCGGCCCGAGTCCTCCATCTGCGCCAGTACCTTGTACACGGCCGCGAACCCGCCGGGGATCTCCTCGGCCTCCACCGCGCCCCGCGTGACCACACCATGACGCAGTAGCAGAGTCTCGGCCCAGGCGTGGGCCCGCAGCGTCGCGTCGGTGACCGGCTCCGGCACCAGCGACCAGCGGCCGGCGAGCAGGGGCGGCGTCCTCGTACCCGCGGCGACGGAGTCGTTCAGTTGGGCCATGGTCGTCCTGCCCAGCCGGGCACGGCGCGGTCGAGCGGAGGACCTGGGCGAACGATGCGCGGTCCCCGACCCCGAGGATCCGCCGCCGGCCAGCACCGCGCGCAGCGGCGCGAAGGTGTCATTGGTGACCGCTCCGTCCCACACCAGATCCCACAGTGCGTCACGGACCGCGGCCTCGGTGATGGTGAGCACGGGGTCTGTAGTCGCAGGGTCTGTGTTCGCAGAGTCTGTAGGTGCAGGGTCTGTAGGCGCGGGGGCGGCCGCGTCTTTCACCTTGGCGACGATGTCGCGGAAGAACAGGGCGCCGCCGCGCAGGGACTCGACGACGGCGAGGTGGACCGGCCCCTCCGGCTTCGGTCGATCGAGGGGCAGGGTCGCACCGGCCGAATCGGCTGGGTGCAGGGAGACCCAGCCGTCGCGTGAGCCCGCCCGACCACGCCCGCTCCAGATGACCTCTCCCCCGGCCAGGAGTTCGTCGAGCATCGTCGGTGAGTAGTCCCGCACCCGGGGTGCCAGGATCAGCGGTTCGAGAGCGGAGGCGGGCACCGCGAGTCCGTCGAGCTGCTCGATCACGGCGAGCACCCCGTCCACGCCGAACTCCACGCCGGACTCGGCGCCCGACTCGGCGCCGGCTCCTGTGCCCGCACCCGCTCCGCTGCCGAGGCTCTGCCAGCCGGGCAGGAAGCGGCCCAGCGCGGAGTGCGAGACCGGTTCGATCTGCGATCGCAGTGCGGCAAGCGAGCGGCGGCGGATGTGCCGCAGGACCTCGGCGTCGCACCACTCGGGGCCCGTCGCGCCCGGACGGAACTCACCGGCCAACAGCACCCCGGAGGAGGTGAGCCGATCGAGAACGCCGCGGGCGACGGCCACCCCGAGCCCGAAACGCTCGGCGACCGCGTCGACGGTGAACGGGCCGTGGGTGCGCGCATAGCGCCGGATGAGCTCACCGAGCGGGTCGGTGACATCGCCGAGGAACGCCGACGGCACCCCGGGCGGCGGCGGGACACCCAGTCCATCGCGGAGCCTGGACACGTCTTCGACGCCGGCCAACCACGTCCGGCCGGAATGCTCGACGGTGACCACGCGCCACGCCTCGGCCAGGGAGGCGAGCCATGCGGGGGCGGCGTCGGGGTCGGTGGACCGGGCCGCGACCTCCTCGGCCGTGAGCGGGCCCAGCAGGCGCAGGAGATCGACCACGGCCTCGGCGTCGCGGGCGGCGCGATCGGGCTCGAGGTGCTGCAGCCGCCGTTCGATCGAGTCCAGGACCTCGATGTCGAGCAGCTCGCGCAACTCGACGCGACCGAGGAGCTGCCCGAGCAGCGACGGGTCGATCGCGAGCGCCGCCGCCCGCTTCTCCGCCAACGGCGAGTCGCCCTCATAGAGGAACGCCCCGACGTAGTCGAACAGCAGCGACTGCGCGAACGGCGAGGCACTGGGTGTGTCCACCTCGACGATCCGCACGGTGCGCGACTCGATCTCGGTCAGGATCCGCTCGAGCGCCGGGACGTCGTAGACGTCCTGCAGACACTCGCGCACCGCCTCGAGGATCATCGGGAAGTCCGGGTAGCGGCGGGCGACGTCGAGCAGCTGCGCCGACTTCTGCCGCTGCTGCCACAACGGCGCCCGCCGGCCGGGGTCGAGCCGGGGGAACAGCAGGGCGCGCGCCGAACACTCACGGAAGCGGGAGGCGAACAGTGCGGACCCGCCCACGTGCCGGGTGACCAGGTCCACCGCCTCCTCGGCCCCGATGGCGAACGTCTCGGCTCCCGGGCGTGCGCCCACCTCGCCGTCGTCCCCCATGTCCGGTACCCGGAGGATGATGCCGTCGTCGGACACCACCGGCACCGCGTCGAATCCGTGCGCGGCGGCGAGCCGGGCGCGCACGGCCTCCGCCCACGGCCAGTGCACCCGCGCCCCGAACGGCGAGTGGAGAACCACCCGCCAGTCGCCGACCTCGTCGCGGAAACGCTCCACGACGAGCGTGGTGTCGCTGGGTACATGACCGGTGGCCTCGCGCTGTTCGGACAGGAAGCGCCGGAGATTGGTGGCGGAGTTGGCATCGAGGCCGGCGGCGTCCAGCCGGGCGGTGGCCTCCGCGTCCGTGCCGCCCGCGACCTCCCGCAGGAAGCCGCCCAGCGCGCGGCCGAGCTCGGCGGGCCGACCCTGGTCGTCACCGAGCCAGAACGGCAGCCGACCGGTGCCGCCGGGCGCGGGGGTGACCAGCACCCGGTCATGGGTGATCTCCTCGACGCGCCAGCTCGAGGCCCCGAGCGCGAACACGTCACCGACGCGGGACTCGTAGACCATCTCCTCGTCCAGCTCCCCGACACGGGTGGCCTTCTCCCCCACCATGAACACGCCGAACAGTCCGCGGTCCGGGATCGTGCCGCCCGAGGTGACGGCCAGCCGCTGGGCGCCGGGGCGGCCGGTGAGCGTCCCCGCGTCGCGGTCCCAGACCAACCGTGGCCGCAATTCCGCGAAGTCCGCCGACGGGTACTTACCGGCGAGCATGTCGAGCGTGGCCTCGAACGCCGACCGCGGCAGCCCCTGGTACGGGGCCGTGCGCCGGACGGCCGAGAACCACTCCTCCACGTCGATCGGCTCCAGCGCACACGCCGCCACCGTCTGCTGGGCCAGGACGTCGAGAGGGTTGGCGACAACCGACAACTCCTCGATCGCACCGGCGAGCATCCGCTCCACGGTCACCGCGCTGTGGACCAGGTCCGCACGGTGCTTGGGGAACACCACCGCCCGGGAGACCTCACCGACCTGGTGACCGGCACGGCCGACGCGCTGCAGCCCCGACGCCACCGACGGCGGTGACTCGACCTGCACCACCAGGTCCACCGACCCCATGTCGATGCCCAACTCGAGGGACGAGGTGGCCACCACCGCCCGGAGCCGGCCCGACTTCAACGCGTCCTCGATGAGCGCCCGGCGCTCCTTGGACACCGACCCGTGGTGCGCCATCGCCAACTCCGGCGGTGCGCCCCGCGTGACCTCCGAGGGCACCATCACCTGCGCTGGCGGTCGGGCCGGGGGCTCGGGCAGGGACCCGGGGTCGGTGTCCTCGGCGTAGATCTCGTTGAGGCGGGCGGTGAGCCGTTCGGCCAGGCGACGGGAGTTGACGAAGACGATCGTCGAGCGGTGCGCGGTGACCAGGTCCACCACCTGCCGCTCGACGTGCGGCCAGATCGACCCCTGCCCCGGCGTGCCCGGTGGCGCGGAGACATCCGGGGCGGCCGAGGACAGGTCGGTCATGTCCTCCACCGGGACCCGGACGGACAGCTCGAAGCTCTTGTCCGACCGCGGCGCCACCACGGTGACCGGGCGCTCACCCGCCAGGAAGCGGGCCACCTCGGAGTGCGGCCGGACCGTCGCCGACAACCCCACCCGCTGCGCGGGCGCGTCGAGCAGCTCGTCCAGACGCTCGAGGCTCAGCGCGAGGTGCGCGCCGCGCTTGCTGCCGGCGACCGCGTGGATCTCGTCGATGATGACCGTGTCCACGTCCGTCAGGGTCTCGCGGGCGGCCGAGGTCAGCAGCAGGAACAATGACTCGGGCGTGGTGACCAGGATGTGCGGTGGCCTGGCCCGCTGGCGGCGTCGCTCGTCCGGCGGGGTGTCACCGGTCCGGATCCCCACGGTCACCTCCGGCGTCTCCGTGCCCAGCGCCGCGGCCTCCCGGGCGATCCCCGCGAGTGGCGCCCGGAGATTGCGCTCGACGTCCACGGCCAGCGCCTTGAGGGGGGAGATGTAGAGGACACGGGTGCCGGGGCCGGACGCGCGGGCACTCCCGGCGGCACTGCCCGGGTCGGGTTCGGCCGGCCCCAGGAGCAGTCCGTCGAGCGCGGCGAGGAACGCCGACAGCGTCTTGCCCGAGCCCGTCGGCGCGACGACCAGGGTGTGGGC
>NZ_JAALDN010000199.1 GCF_014144855.1 Dietzia maris
CGAGCAGGTCGAGAACGGCCCGGTCGACGACCCGCGCCCGGTACCCGCCCAGCCTGCCGGGGGGCTCGTCGGTCGGCTCCTCGTCCGCGGCGAGCGCGAGCAGCCGGGGCCGGATCGGCCGCAGGATGCGCTCGACACGACGACCACGGCTGAGCCGCGCCGCGTGGGCCCACAGCATGACGATGATCAGCACGGCGATGGAGGCGACCAGGATCCACAGCGATGTGGTGAGCACGCTGGACGTGACCTCGGGCGCGACGTCGTCGAGCAGGGAGGGGGAGGGGTCGTCGTACGAGGGGAGCACCGGGCGGTCCGCGGTTCTACCGGCCGAGCAGCGCGTCGACCCGGCGGAGGAGCTCCCGGGGGCTGAAGGGTTTGATGACGTAGTCGTCGGCGCCCGCCGCGAACCCCGCGTCGACCTCGGCATCCCGGGCTCGGGCGGTGAGCAGCAGGACGCGGCAGTCCTCCGGGCCCTCACCGTCCCGCAGGCGACGGAGGACGTCGAGCCCGGACAGGCCGGGCATCATGATGTCGAGGATGGCCAGTGACGGGGCGAAGCTCGTGATCGCCTCGAGGGCCTCCACCCCGTCGCGGGCGGTGCGGATCTCGTATCCCGCGTTGTCGAGCTTGAAGGCGACGAGCTCACGGATGTCGTCGTCGTCGTCGGCGATCACGACCCGCGGCCCTGGTCCTGTCACTGGTGCGCCCCGCCCCTCTGTTCTCTGGTTGTCGTGTCGACCCTATCGGCAGACCCGGGGGCGCGCAGTCACTCTCCCCGGAACTCGGGCGTGCGCTTCTCGGCGAAGGCCCGCGGGCCCTCCTTCGCATCGGCGGAGGCGAAGACCCGCCCGCCCACCTCGGCGTCGACGCGGAAGGCCTCCTCCTCGTGCATGCCCTCGGTGCGACGGATGGTCTCGATCATCCCCCGGACCGCCAGCGGACCGTTCGCGGAGATGAGGTCGGCGATCTCCAGGGCCTTGTCGAGGGCCGATCCGTCGTCGACGACGTGGCCGATGAGCCCGAACCGCTCGGCCTCCTCGGCGGTGAGGTGGCGGCCCGTCATGAGGACCTCCATCGCGACGGTGTACGGGATCTGGCGCACGAGCCGGACCGCCGAACCGCCGAGCGGGTACAGGCCCCACCGCGCCTCGGAGACACCGAACTTCGCGGACCGTCCGGCGACGCGGATGTCGGTGCCCTGCAGGATCTCGGTCCCGCCCGCGATGGCCGGCCCCTCGACCGCGGCGATGAGCGGCTTGCTCAGTCGACGGCCCTTGAGCAGGGCCGGGAGCGTCGTGAGATCCCAGCCGCCGCCGGCGAACTTGTCCCCCGGGGCGTCGGAGTTCATGGCCTTGAGGTCGGCGCCCGCGCAGAAGAACCCGCCCGCGCCCGTGAGGATGCACGCCCGGATGTCGGGGTCGGAGTCCACCAGGTCCCAGGCGGCCTCCATGCCCCGCATCATCGGCCCGGACAGGGCGTTCCGGGCTTCGGGGCGGTTCATGGTGACGATCAGGACGTGCCCCCGCCGCTCGGTGAGCAGGTGCTGGTCCTCGGGGGTTGCGGCGCTGGTCATCTTCGGCCTCCTGGAGGATTTCTTTATGCCGGGTTCGATGTAACCCACACCACGGGAAGGTAACACGTTCTAGTTTGGGGGCATGGCGTACTCCATCGGAGATCTCGTAGAACACAGCGTGGACCGTGTCCCCGACCGGCTCGTGCTCGTCCAGGGTGATCGTGAGCTCAGCTTCCGGGAGTTCGAGGACCGTGCAAACCGACTCGCCCACCACCTGCAGTCGGTGGGGGTGGGGCCCGATGACAAGGTCGCGGTGTACAGCCGCAACACCATCGAGGCCGTCGAGGCCATGGTGGCGATCTTCAAGATCCGCGCGGTCATGGTCAACGTGAATTTCCGCTACGTCCCGGCCGAGCTCGAGTACCTGCTGGACAACTCCGATGCCGTCGCGGTGATCCACGAGCGGCGGTACTCGCAGACCCTGGCCGAGGCCCTGCCCAGGACCCCGGGGGTCCGGCACTGCCTGGTGTTCGAGGACGGGACCGACGGACCGGACCCGGTGGTCCCCGAGAGCGTCTCCGTGGCGCACTACGAGGACGCCCTGGCGGCGCAGTCCCCGGAGCGGGACTTCGGCGAGCGCTCGAACGACGACATCTACATGCTGTACACGGGTGGCACCACGGGCTCGCCCAAGGGCGTCATGTGGCGCCAAGAGGACGTGTTCATGGTCCTGGGCGGTGGCATCGACTTCCTCACGGGGGAGCGGGTCGCCGACGAGTGGGAGTTGGCGAACAAGGCCGTCGACGGCGGGGTGCTGGTCCGGGCCGCGCTACCGCCGCTCATCCACGGCGGAGCCCAGTGGGCGATCCTCATGGCCCTGTTCGCCGGTCACACGAGTGTGCTCATCCCGGAATTCGACGCGGAGACGGTCTGGCAGACGGTCACCGACCGCAAGATCAACCTGATGTTCATCACCGGTGACGCGATGGCGCGGCCAATGATCGAGGCCTGGGACGCGGAGAAGTACGACCCTTCGTCGCTCTTCTACATCGGGTCCTCGGCTGCCCTCTTCTCGCCCTCGGTCAAGGACCAGTTCATCGAGGCCTTCCCCAACGCGATGATCTCGGACTCCATCGGTTCGTCGGAGACGGGTTTCTCGGGCATCGCACTGGCGGAGAAGGGGAAGACCCACACCGGCGGTCCGCGCGTGAAGATCGACGGCGAGACCACGGTCCTCGACGACGACGGCAACGAGATCCGACCCGGATCGGATGTCATCGGCAAGGTGGCCCGGACCGGTCACATCCCGCTGGGGTACTACAAGGACGAGGCCAAGACCGCGGCGACGTTCAAGACGTACAACGGTAAGCGCTACTCCATCCCCGGCGACGACGCCCGGGTCGAGTCCGACGGCACCGTCACGATGCTCGGCCGCGGCTCGGTGTCCATCAACACCGGCGGCGAGAAGGTGCACCCGGAGGAGGTCGAGGCGGCCCTCAAGACGCACCCCGACGTGTTCGACGCGCTGGTGATCGGGGTCCCCGACGATCGGATGGGGCAGAAGGTCGCCGCCGTGCTGCACACCCGGGACGGCAAGTGCCCGCCCATCGAGGAGATCAACGAGCACGCGCGCACGGAGATCGCCCGCTACAAGTGCCCGCGCGCGGTCTGGGTCGAGACCTCGGTCAAGCGCAATCCCGCGGGCAAGCCCGACTACCGGTGGGCCGCGGACATCGCCGCGTCCCGCCCCGCAGACGACAGCCAGGAGATCAGCAAGTGAGCATTCGCACTTCCCTCACGGAGGAGTTCGGGATCGAGTACCCCGTCTTCGCGTTCACCCCGTCCAAGGCCGTCGCGGCCGCCGTGACCCGTGCCGGCGGCATGGGCGTGCTCGGGTGTGTCCGGTACAACGATGCCGCGGAACTCGACGAGGTCCTCACCTGGATGGACGAGAACACCGACGGCAAGCCCTACGGTGTGGACATCGTCATGCCCAACAAGGTCCCCACCGAGGGGAGCCCGGAGGACATCGCCGCGATGATCCCCGAGGAGCACAAGTCGTTCGTCTCCCGTGTCCTCGATGACCTCGGCGTCCCACCGCTCGGTGATGACGCCGAGCACAACGCAGGGGTGATCGGGTGGCTCCACTCGGTCGCCCAGTCGCACGTGGAGATGTCTCTCAAGCACCGGCCGGTGCTCATCGCCAACGCCCTGGGCTCGCCGCCGAAGCACATCATCGACCTCGCCCACGAGAACGGGATGAAGGTCGCCGCCCTCGCCGGCGCCACCAAGCACGCCCTGGCCCACGTCGACAACGGCGTGGACATCGTGATCGCCCAGGGCGGCGAGGCGGGAGGTCACACCGGCGATGTCGCGACGATGGTGCTGGTCCCCGAGATCGTCAAGGCCCTCGACGGCCGGGCCCCGGTGCTGGCCGCCGGTGGCATCGGCGACGGAACCCAGGTCGCGTCCGTGATCGGGATGGGCGCGCAGGGCGCCTGGATGGGATCGCGCTGGCTCACGGCCGCCGAGTACGCCGAGGACGGCGGGTCGCGGGCCATGCAAAAGGCGCTCGTGGCCGCGACCAGCCGCGACACCGTCCGTACCCGTATCTACTCGGGCAAGCCCGCGCGGCTGCTCAAGAGCAAGTGGACCGAGGCGTGGGCCGCCGCCGACGCGCCGGACCCGATGCCCATGCCCCTGCAGAACATCCTCGTCGCGGAGGCCCACCAGCGGATCTCCGAGGCGCAGGATCCCGAGGTCGTGGCGATGCCCGCAGGGCAGATCATCGGCTCCCTCGAGGGCGTGGTGCCCGTGGCCGAGACGATGGCGCAGATCGTCGCCGAGTACGAGGCCGCCGTCGAGCGACTGCGCGCGACCCTGGCCTGACCGGACGGGCCCGTCTCGCCGTCATCAGCCAGATCCGCTACTCCGATTCCGGATCCGCCAGCCCAATTCGGGTAGCAGATCGGGAATCGGGATAGCGGATTCTCGGCCGTCAGGTCGTCAGCAGGTCATCAGCTGGTCAGGACGAACAGCAGCATCGCGGCCCAGTGGCAGGCGAACGCGATCACGGTGCACGTGTGGAACACCTCGTGGAAACCGAAGACGCCGGGGGCCGGGTCGGGTCGCTTGAGGCCGTAGACCACCGCGCCGCCGGTGTAGGCGACGCCACCGACCATGACCAGGATGACGGCCGCGAGGTTGGCGGTGATGAGGTCGCCGGCGAACCACACCGCGGTCCAGCCGAGGCCGATGTACAGGACGACGTACAGCCAGCGCGGCGCGGACAGCCAGAACAGGCGGAACAGGATCCCCAGCAGGGCGCCCGACCACACGAGTGTCAACAGGATCTGGGTGGTCGGGGGCTCGAGTGCCGCCACCGTCATGGGGGTGTACGTCCCGGCGATGAGCAGGAAGATGTTGGAGTGGTCCAGACGGCGCATCAGGGCTGCGGCGCGTGGCCCCCAGTTCACCCGGTGATACAGGGCCGAGATCCCGAACAGCAGGGTCGAGGTCGCCAGGAACACGGCGCAGGCCCAGGTCAGCGCGGTCCCCTCGGCGAGCACGGTGAGCACGACGCCCAGCGCGATCGCGACGGGTAGGGTGCCGGCGTGAATCCACCCCCGCAGCAGCGGTTTGGGCGGAACGGGCGCGGAGATACCGAAGTCGTCGTCGGCGGCGACGGCATCGGCGTTGATGCCGTCGCCGGCGGGATGCTGCAGGTCGGGGTTCACGGCGTGGTCCACACGCCAAACCTACCGACGACCTCACCCGGGGGTGAAGGCCCCCGCACCGTCGGCGCGGACCCAGACCCTGTCCCCGGCCGATTCGGCGCCCAGCGAGCTGAGGTCGCGGGCCCGGAACTTGAAGCTGGCCGTCCGTGGTAGCGCGGCGGTCATCCGGAGCAGCGACGGCCACTGCTTGGGCCCGAGGTCGGGTTGGGCGGCGAGGAAATCACCGAACCCGCCCGCCAGGGCCGAGGCTTCTGCACCCTCGCGAGGCACCACCGCCGCGGCGACGGCGTCGCCGATGACGGCCGGGCCCCGCACCGTCTCCGCCGGCACGGCGTACACGCCGACCTCGGCCACATCGGGGTGTCGCCGCAGTACGCGTTCGATCGGAGCCGCCGCCAGGTTCTCCCCGTCCACGCGCATCCAGCCACCGGACCGGCCCGCGAAGTAGACCCATCCGTCGTCGTCGACGTACGCGAGGTCGCCGGAGTGGAACCGGCCGCCGCGCATCCTCTCGGCGTCGGCGGCGGGGTCGCCGTAATACCCGGAGAACAGGCCCGGCCCGTCGGCGACCATCTCACCCACGGACTCGTCGGCGTTGAGCAGGACACCGGCGTCGTCGAAGCGGGCGCGGGGGCACTCGTCCCCGGACTCCGGGTCGACGATCCGCACCCCGTCCGGCAGTGGACCGAGCGCGGCGTCGGGGGTCCCGGGCGTACGGGTGACGGAGATGCCGCCCTCGCTGGAACCGAACCCGTCCACCACGGTGACGCCGAAGCGTCGGGCGAACTCGCGGCGCACGTCGGCCGGGGCCTCGTTGCCGTAGACCACACGCATGGGGTTGTCGGCGTCATCGGGCCGCTCGGGGGTGGCCAGGATGTAGGAGAGCGGCGCGCCGACGTAGTTGGCGAAGGTGCATCCGTGTCGCCGGACGTCGTCGAGCCAGTTGGAGGCGGAGAAGCGACGCCGCAGGGCGATCGAGCATCCGGAGTACAGGGCGATCGGCCACGCCACCATCACGGCGTTGGAGTGGAACAGCGGCATCGCGCTGTACACGCAGTCGTCCGCGCCGATCCCGAACCTCTCGGCGAGCATGCGGCCGGGCACGGAGATCTTGCTCTGCGTGATCCGGACGGCCTTGGGGTCGCCGCTCGTGCCCGAGGTGAACACCAGCGCGACCAGGTCGTCGGGGCCGGCTGGCACGTCCGCCACCTCGGGGAGCGCCGCGTCGGCGTGGCGCTCCAATAGCGCGGTCCACTCGGGGGAGTCGACGGAGACCACGGGCACGCCGGGGTCGAGCCCGTCGAGCAGTGCGGCGTTGTCGGTGTCCGTGAGGATGAGCGCGCAGTCGGCGAGCGCGGCGTCCCGGATCAGGGCCTCGCCGCGCCGCGTGGGGTTGAGCCCGGCCACGACGAGCTCCGAGCATGCCGCCGCGCCGAGCAGGTGGAGGTACTCGGGCGTGCCGGCCAGGAGGAGGCCGACGTGGGGACGTGCCGGTGGTGACGACGACGACGATGACGACGACGAGGTCATCAGTTCCCGTAGCGCCGCGATCCGCACGGCCACCGCACCGACGGCCTCCGACCAGGGCGTGAGCCGGCCGTCGGACCAGATTCCGCGGTCGCCGACGGCGGACAGGGCGTGCACCGCGTCGGCGACGGAGGTGAACGGCTGGGCGGCGACGTCCGCGATCGTCTTCACCGCGCCGCTCACGCCGAGTACTCCCAGGGGTCGCCCGCGGTGGCCAGCACGTCGCCCAGGTCGAGCAGTTGCCGGGTGGCGCCGCCGAGGCGGAACTCGTCGGCCTTCGCGGCGAGGAAGTAGCGGTGGGCGGGCTCGGAGCGGTCCAGCCCGACGCCGCCGTGGACGT
>NZ_JAALDN010000019.1 GCF_014144855.1 Dietzia maris
CTAGAAGCGGATTTGTCGGCCCGCTCGGGGGATCGCTACGCACGCGACCGGACGGGCGTTTGTGACCTCATAGGAGCTTGGTTCAGAAGCCCCGCCACTGTCTTGTCCGCCCGCCTGGCCGGCGCGTGCTGCCCCACCGGGATCAACGAGAAAGGCAGCAGTGACCATGATGTCCGATCAGCACGTGCATGTCATCGCCGGAGTGGATACGCATGGCCAGACCCATCACGCGGCGGTGATCGACTCCCTCGGGCGGCATCTGGCCGACCGAGAGTTCCCGGCCACGGGTTCCGGGTACCGGCAGCTACTTTCATGGCTCGGCGGCCACGGCACCGTGCAGGCCGTTGGGGTCGAGGGCACCGGAGCCTACGGCGCCGAGCTGTCTCGGGTGCTGGCCCGGGCCGGACTACCGGTGGTCGAAGTCGACCGACCCGACCGCAAGACCCGGCGGATGAAGGGCAAGTCCGACCCGATAGACGCCTATGCCGCTGCTACCGCGGTCGCCTCCGGGCGTGCCACTGGCGTGCCGAAGACCCGCGACGGGATCGTGGAGGCCGTCCGGGCCTTGCGTGTGCCTCGGCGCTCCGCGGTCAAGGCCCGCACCCAAGCGATCAACCAGGCCAGGCAGCTGGTGATCACCGCTCCGGAGGAATTGCGAGCCCAGTTGCGTGGCCTGCCCGCCCGCGAGCTGGCCGCAGTCTGCGCCCGGTTCCGTCCCAGCGACCTCGCTAGTCCCCTCGGCGCGACCAAGGCGGCACTACGCATTCTGAGCCGCCGGATCCTGGCACTGAGTGAGGAGATCGCCGACCTCGACGTCGAGCTAAAAGCCCTGACCGCGCAGACGGCTCCGACCCTGATGAACCGCATGGGCGTGGGACCTGACGTCGCCGGGCAGCTTCTGGCCACCGCGGGCGACAACCCAGACAGGCTGCGCTCCGAAGCGGCGTTCGCGCACCTGTGCGGCGTGGCCCCGATCCCTGCCTCTTCAGGACGACGAGACCGACACCGACTCAACCGCGGTGGCGACCGGGCCGCGAACCACGCCCTGCATACCATCGCACTGAGCCGCATGCGATGGGACGAACGCACCCGCTCATACGTTGACCGACGAACCGCGCAAGGCCTGTCCAAGAAAGACATCATGCGCTGCCTCAAACGCCACATCGCGCGCGAGATCTACCATGCCCTGATCAACGACCTACAGGCTCGCGACCCCGCCACCAAAGCACCGACCACCGCCGACCTCGCCAAAGCCGCTTGACATCCATAGGAGCATCCGC
>NZ_JAALDN010000001.1 GCF_014144855.1 Dietzia maris
CACCGCACCCCGTGACCAGTTCATCGCCCAGATGGTTGAGCAGATGCTCGACAACCCCCGACTGATCGGTGACCTGTCCCGAGCTGTCGCCACCGCCGCAGAGATCCACCTCGCCCGGCTGGAGCTGGGAGCGATGGACGACGGGATCGAATCGTGAGCAGCGGCGTACCCGGTCATAGCGCAAAAGATCCCCCGATGGCCGAGCAGATCGCGCCCGACGTTGCCGAGCTGCACGCGGAAGGGATGGGCAGGAACGAAATCGCCCGCGCCCTCGCTGTCTCCCCCGGCACGGTGTCGAACGCAGCCCGGATCGCTGGTGTCGAGTTCGACCGCAGCAGCACCGAGGTAGCGACCCGAACCCGCACCGAGCAACTAGCCGAGGACCGGGCCGACCTCGCCGCCATGTCCGCCGCAATCGCCCGCCGGGCAGGACGCCGACTGTTCATGGAACTAGGCGCAACCGTCCTCGACCCCGGCGCGGTAACCGCCCTCAACCGCACGTTTGGGACCGCCGTCGACAAGGCGATAGCCGCCGGCACCGCAGTCCCCGACGACTCCGATCAGGACGAGTACAGGGCCGCCCGCACGTGGCTCGAAGCCCTGCACGTGCAACTCGAAATGGCAGACCGCGGCCTACTCCCGACCGATGAACACGGGAACACGCTTCTCCAGTACGGACCCGACGACCCCAACCCCACGGAGGAACCATGACCACCTCGACCCCCGACACCACCACCACCGACGACGAGTACACCGAGCGCCGATTCTGGCGTGACCTCCTGGACAAGATCATGGCCGCGCTCGGTCGTGGCGAAGAGGTTGACGCCGAGGAACTGGCCGACGTTCGCAGCAAGGCCGAGGCCGAGACCGAAGTCGAGACCGCCCGCAAGACCGCCCATGAGCGCAAGCGTGAGCGCCGGGAGCAGGACGCCGCCGCTAAGAGGGCCGACGAGCTGGTGGCGCAGATGGATGCCGACGTGAGAGGCACCGTCGAAGCCGAGATCAACGCCGCGTGGGAGGCATACCTCGACGCCACCGAGGCCGCAGCAGCGACGTTGGCAGAGCACGCGGCACAGGTTGACGAGCTGGCGCGGGAGGTGCGCAAGGCCGGGGTGCCGACGGTGGACGGCATCACCCAGTCGAACCGGACCACCCGCATCACGGGGGATCGGATTGTGTCCGCTCCCGGTGGGCAGCCTGTCCCGACGTGGGGTGGCGTCACCTATGGTCGTCCGTCGGTTGAGGCTGACAAGCTCCCGCACCGCGCGGACCAGTCCGAGCGCCGCCGTCGCATTGAGCAGATGCGCGGGACGGTGTACTAACCCACAGACCCCCGGTGCCGCTCGCAGGTGTGGTGCCGGATGCCGAGCGCGGGGATTAGCGCCGGCAGCGACCCCCGACCCCTCACAGGGCCGGGGGTCGTCGTGCGTTTAGAGGCCGCGGAGTGCCTTGTATGCGCGCCGAACGCGGGCAGGCATGGCTTGATCTCGTGTCGTGCGGGTCCACCCGAGTCCGGCGACGAGACGTTCGCGGTCCCCGTGGGCAAGGAACGCTTGCCGCCCGTCGAAGTGGAGGACTGCCCCCATGTCGAGTTTCTCGATTTTCGATACCCGTACCGGGTATGCCGATCCGCTGACCTGTCATCTCTGCCACCTGACTTTCCGTAGAAGGTGCATCGTCACGTCGCTTGCTCTATCGGAGAGCTGGCGACGGTTCCCTTCCGCATCGGTGGCAGCCGATGTGCTCACGCTATCCCGAGAGTCGGACACTCGCACGATTCCCGACGATTCCCGACGATTCCCGGACGTTGCGCGGCGTTCCACAAACGAGTGTTTGTGCCATGGTTGCGCTGGTCTCGACGCCGCCCGCGTATCCGCAGGACACCACCGGTTCATATCTCAGGTACGAAATCAACGGTTCACTATTGACCATCGACACCGTTTGTGGAACGGTATCGGTATGACCACGAAGACCGACCCGATCAAGTTCCCCAACGGCGACTCCGCCCGCGTCGGCTACGCCCGCGTGTCGACTGCCGATCAGTCGCTCGACTCGCAGCTCGACGCCCTCCGGGATGCCGGGTGCGGTGTCGTGTTCACCGACCACGGTGTCAGTGGCACCACCACCACCCGCCCCGGTCTTGATGCCGCGCTCGCCCACCTCCGTCCGGGTGACGTGTTCACTGTCGTCCGGCTCGACCGACTGGGACGCACGACCAAGCACCTGATCGCCACGGTTGGAGCAGTTCGACACCGACGGCGTGCAGTTCGCCAGCCTCACCGAGGGCATCGACACCACCACCCCGGCTGGCCGGATGATGTTCACGGTCTTGTGTGCGGTTGCCCAGATGGAGCGCGACCTCATCGCCGAACGGACCCTCGCTGGTCTTGACGCCGCCCGCGCACGGGGCCGCAAGGGAGGCCGTAAGCCCTCGCTCACCCCTGCCCAGGTTGAACAGGTCCACCGGATGCGCCACGACCAGAACGCCACGCTGGAGGCGATAGCGGACACGTTCGACGTGTCCCGGTCCACGATCATCCGCGTCTTGTCCAAGCCCGCTACCGCAAAGGATGAAGCCAATGTCTGATCCGATCCCCGGCAACTACAACTCGTCCATGCGGGTGACTTCGCACCCCGTGCAGGACGGGCGCCAGCTCTCGCCCGAGGTCCGCGTGAGGGAGGGCAACGTCGAAGTGTTGTCGATGTCCCCCGCCGCCGCGCGTGCCATGGCCGCCGCGCTCACCGAGGCAGCCGACCACGCCGAGGGTGTCCAGTAGACAGGCACCCCGACACCGACACCCCTGCCGACACCCCAGACGGCAGGGGTTCGGCGTGTCGGCACTACACCCCGTGAACAGGGGCGGCACCCTATCGACATGCCCGACGACACCCGTCACGACACCCCGGCGCTACATGGCGATGACGACACCCCGACACCCGCCACCGACACCGGCACCGCCCGGTGGTCTGGAAACGCCCTCCGGTGGTCCGCAGCTCGAGCAGCGAAAGAGACCGGCGCGGCACGTTCGACCATCCTCGAGGCGCTGAAAAGTGGCCGACTCGAGGGGGCGAAAGACGATAACGGGCGCTGGCAGATCACACCCGAGGCATTGGGGGCGGCGGGGTTCACGCCGGGTAAGCCGACCCCGCCCGATCCGGTGCCCGTCCTCGAGGACCGGGACGAGCGCGACGACCTCGCACGGTTGCGTGTGGAGCTGACAGAGGCTCGAGCCGATGCCCGCGTGGCATCTGTCGAGCGGGACGCAGAGCGCCGGCTACGGGAGTCCGCGGAGCGTGAGCGCGACCTTTACCGCCGCATGATCGAGGCACCCCGAGAGACCGCCCCCATTGCCCCGCAGCCGCCCGAACAACCGCAACCCATGCCGACACCCCACCCCGTATCCGCCGAGCAGCCACGGGCAAACGTGGGCCGCTGGCGCAGAGCGTGGAACGTTGCGAGGTTCGGTTAGGCCGTCTTGCGAGGCATCGGGATCGTCGTGGACCGCCGTCCCCGCCCCGGTTGGGGAACCCCTGCCCGCTCCCGGTGCTCATGCAGCAGCCTGCCCACGGTGCCCGTCGAGCATCCGAGGTCGTCGGCAATCTCGCGGTACGTCGCACCGCCTGCCCGCAGTTCCGCAGCACGCTCACGACGAGCAGCCGCCCGCCCCTCGACAGACTCGCGGGGTTCTGCCCGCCACCGTCTGACATTCCGTTCAGACATGCCGAGACGTTCCGCAGCCTCGCGGGCAGTGAGCGGGCGTCCCTCCGCGTCGAACCGTGGCCGTGGATCAAGTGCGCTCATGCCCCGAACACCTCCGCGACTCGTGCCGACGTGGCCGCTCGACGGACCTTGCCAGACTTCCGGCCTTGCTCCCGGTGCCATTCTTGCTTGCTCATCGTGAGATTGCGCCGTGTCCACCGGGCGATGCTCGACGCCGTGGCCCGAACCTCCGAGAACGGCAACGGTCCACCTAGCGCGTCGTCAAAGGTGCTGTTGACCGCGTGGCAATGCTGCACAACGATCCGGTGCCATTCGTCCATCGGCATCGCGGGGTCGTGCAGGCCGTAGACCTCATGGCGTGCAGCGTCGAACATGCTGACGTTGCGACCGAGGCCCGACGACCGTTCAGGCTTGCGCGGGAGCTGGCGCGGCGTGTGGATCGTCCCCAGCTCGCGCAACGAGTACGCGCGGTCGGTGCCCCAGATAACGTCCGCGTCCGCGTGCAGTGGGTTCCGCGTGAGTAGGCCCGTATATGCCTGGTCGCCGTCGAGGGACCGCCGTAGCCCCTCCGTCACCCGAGCGAGGTAGCGCAGCGGATCGACCCTCCCCGCGTCCGTCCGACAGACAGGGGCCGAGAGCCACCACCCAACATGCCCGTGCCCCTTAGAACCCTCGACAACCCATGAGGGGACCGGATGGTCACTGGGGCGCTCAAAGGCCCGCAGGGACGGCATCTGGACGGTCTACGTCGATCACTACGGCAGCCACGAGCGCACGCGGGCTGGTCTCGACGTACTGCCGACGTAGGGCACGCTCCCGGCGCTCACGCCATGCACCGAGGTCGAGGTTGTCCGTCGCAAGCGGGTAGCGCGACAGGTAGCGGTCGCGCCACGTAATCGGGCGTGAGTACCGCGCCGCTTGCTGTTGCCATGCGTGCCAGACTCCCACGGGTGTCGTTCGTATTCGGGTAGGACACGAACTAAATCAGATAGTTCCGGTTCCCGTCCAACACCTGCGGGATATTCCTGGGGCCGGGGAGACTGCCCGCGCCGGGCGTCAACCCCTCCGCCGGGTGGTCCGCTACTGCCCGTGCTCCCGGTCTACAGCGGCTACTTCCGCAACTACTTACCGACGCCGACTGCCCTGCCACCGCTGGTGCGTCTTTCCCCTGCCGGTCTGATCGTTGCGAATCGTTGCGGATCGTTGCTGCAACGTTCGGTCATCGTGGCGCCACACAGTATGCACTAGCAGTGAGCCGGGTGTTCTTGCTGGTCACGCGATCGTGTTCCGTACCCCAAAACTCATTGCACAATCCACGCATGACGAACACAAACACCCCGGCGGGGTACTTGACGGTGGACGAGGTGGGCGTGCGTATCAACCGCCGCACCCGGTCTACGTGGGAGCGCATCCGCCTTGCTGGCGTCGAACGCTTCCGTGACCCGGCGACCGGTCGGACGCTCATCCGTGAGTGCGACCTTCCGCGACTCGTCGCCCCGGTGCCGATCCCGCGTGACGCGCCTAAACAGACCTCAAAAAGAGGAAATCCCCGCGCGCCTGGCCGGGCGTAAATCGCGGGGATTCCATTCAGAAGATGGCCCTAAGTGTACAGGGTCGGGAAGGGTGCGAAATGCCCCCCGAAGTGAACGCAATATCTATGGACGGCTACCGGCGACGACGTGATGCCGAACTCCGCTCCGAACCTCTCGCATCCGGTCGTCGTGACCCTGACGGACGCCCGCCGTTCGACCCCGACGGGCGTGCCTACCGTGCCGCGATTGCTCACCTTGAGCAGGTTCTCGCCACGCCTGGCACGCCGCCCGCCGTGGCGGCATCCCTCGCCGTCGTCCTCCACCACGAGGAGGCCGCGTGACCCTCGACGTATCCAACAACGCCGCAATATCCGGTCTATCCGGTTTCTCCGAGACCCCCCACGAGACCGGCTCACTGGTCCTGGACCGGCTCCGAGAGCACCTCGACCGCTACGTCTGCACGGTCACCGAGGGAGACCTCGACCTGTTGGCCCTATGGATCGCACACACGCACGTAGTGGCCGAGTGCTACACAACGCCGCGCCTGTTGATCGACTCCCCCATGCCGGGCAGCGGCAAGACCACCGTGCTCGAGCACATCAACGCGCTCGCGTTCATGCCGATGATGGCGGCCTCCCTGTCGTCGCCGGCCATGCTCGCCCGCGCCCTCGAGCACAAGCCGCGCACGATCCTCGTGGACGAGGCCGACCGCAGTCTCGACCAGTCGAAAGACGGTGTGGGAGACCTCATCGCCGTCATTAACTCCGGTTACAAGCGTGGCGGGCAGCGCCCGACCCTCGTGCCGAGCAAGGAAAACGGGTGGGAGCTGAAAGAGCTGTCCACGTTCGGTCCCGTGGCAATGGCTGGCAACAGCCCCAACCTGCCCGACGACACCCGGCAGCGGTGCATCCGCGTGCTGTTGTTCCCCGACCTGGACGAGACCGTCGAGGAATCCGACTGGGAGATGATCGAAGGGGACGTGTCCGCGCTCGCGGACCAGCTCGCCGCGTGGGCCGACGTGATCCGCGAAACGATCCGCACAACCCGCCCCGTCCTGCCCGAGGGGATCAAGGGCCGCAACCGTGAGAAGTGGGGGCCGCTAAAGCGTGTCGCCACCGTGGCCGGTGCTCACTGGCCGGCGGTCGTGGACCGGCTCGCGCTCGCAGACCTCGAGCAGCAGCAAGCCGACCGGGACGAAGGTCTCACCGTCGAGAACCGCATATCCGACTGTTGCGACACCTTGCCGAGGTCTGGCCCCTCGACGGTCACGGAGACGCCCGCGGATTCGTCCCCACCGAGGAACTGACCGCCCGCCTCGCAGGCGTGTTCCCCGAGGAATGGGGGCCGGGTTCACCGTTCGGTAAGCCGCTCACCCCGCAGCGCATGGGCCGGATGCTGTCCGGCAACTACCGAGTGATGACCAGCCGCCCCGACACCCGAGGTCCACGCGGGTACGCCCTCGCACACCTGCGAGTCACGTGGAGCCGCTTGCAGATCGCACCCCCTGGGGAAACCGGATCAACCGGATATGTCGGCTGAACCGGATCACCGCACCGCCCCCACCTGCGAAAAGAGGAAACCATGAGGATCACCCCTCCCGAGACCCCGCCCGCACCCGGTTCCCGCGCATCTGTGCTGCACGCCGAGCTTGCGACGCTCCGCGCCCTCCGCGACACCAACCCGCGACAGTTTTTCCACCGCCTCCAAAGCCTCCGCGATTGCGACGCTCACGCCCTCGTGGCCCTGGCCGTGGTCACCGAACGGTGGACGCCCGAGCAGCGCGCCGCCGTGATCGCCCGACCCGACCCCGACGACGACCCGAGGGACACCCCGGCGTTCCAACGGTTCTTGGCCGATGACCGCCGCCACAGCAAGGGGGCCGCAGCATGACCGACGACACCGCACCCCGTGACCAGTTCATCGCCCAGA
>NZ_JAALDN010000200.1 GCF_014144855.1 Dietzia maris
CTACCTGTGGTGCCTGGCCTCGATGGCGATCACCGTCCTGGGCACCACCATGCTCGGTTTCCGCCTCGAACCGGTGCTCATCGGTCTGCTCGTGGTGGCGGGCGTCTTCGCGATCACCGATGTCGCCGGCCTCGCCGTGCGCCTCGCCGGGCGCCAGAACGGCACCGACCGGCCCGCTGCGGAGGCGGCCGACCGGCGTCGCCGGGCCACCGCGGTGGTGGGGGTCCTGGCCTCACTGGCCGCACTCGCCCACGCTCAGGGCATCCCCGATCACCTGCACGAGGAGATCCGGCTGGCCTACACCGACACCGACGGTCACGGAGAGCGGGCGGACCGCTACCCGCCCGGGCCCGAGTCCCACTACGCCGAGGTCGACGAGACCATCCGGGAGGCGTTCCCCGGCCGGAGGCGGACCGACCTCGTCGTCGTCAGCACCGCCGATGCCTTCCTCGCCTACCACCCGTACCTGGCCTACCAGGCCGTAACCTCCCACTACGCCAACCCCCTGGGGCGGTACGCCGACCGCAACGAGGCCATGCTCCGGTGGGAGGACGCCACCAGCGGCGCCGAGCTGCACGCCATGATGGACCAGACCCCGTGGCGCGGCCCCGACGCGATCGTCACCCGCCGGTCGGGCGACGGATACGCACTGCGCCTGGCCGAGGACACCTACCCCAACGACCCCAACGTGCGACGGTTCGGCGTCACCATCCCCGCCGAGGCCGTCGAGGGCCCCCACTTCGAGGTCCACGACGTGGGCCCGTTCGCCGTGATCGTGGTGCGGTGATCACGTGGTGACGACGCGGGGAGCGGGTGGCGGTCGCCGGTCCGGTGACGGCCCGGACGCAGGGACCGTTCCAGGGGGTGACGACGACGAGGTGCGCGACACCGACCGTGAGCGTCCCCTCGGACTGCACCCCTACCCCGGAATGGACCGCCACCGCCGGTGGGCGATCATCACCGGGTTCCTCGGTGCGTTCCTCGCCGTCCTCGCCGGGATACTGCCCGTCGACCAGGACACCACCCGTGTGCAGTGGACGGCCGGGCCCGACTACGCCCCGGTCACCGCGCCCCTGGTCTCCGGGCGGCCGCTCGACCTGACGATCACCGCCCCCTGCGCGCCGCTGGCACAGGTGCCGGAGAACACGATCGTGTTCTCCACCCTCCCGCAGGACGCCCCCGGGCGGATCTCCGACGGGCTGGTCGTCCAACGCGTCCGGGACGCCGCGGGCGATCCCGTCATCGAGGTCGCGGTCCGCAACATCACGCTGCTGTCCGTGCCGTTGTCGACCCTGCGCGACCCCGCGTGCGAGACGCTGCACGTGCGCGCCGAGACCGGGATCCTCACCGCCGAGTTCACCGGCCTCGAACGGGACCCCGACGACGCCGACGACGCCGTGCGCGCCGCCGTGCCCGGAAGCATGCGGCCGCAGGTCACCGGCGTCTTCACCGACCTCACGGCCGCGACCGCACCCGACGGGCTCGGTGAGTCGACGGTGGAGGTGACCGTCGACTCCCGCTACTCGTCCAGCCCCACGCTGCTCAAGCTGGTGCTGATGGTGATCGGCGTCCTTGCCACCCTCGCGTCTGTGGTGTTCCTGCACCGCCTCGACGGCATCGACGGCCGCTCGGGTCGACGGTTCGTGCCCCGGTCCTGGTCGCGACTGTCCGGGGTCGACGGCGTGGTGATCGGCGTCCTGGGTTTCTGGCACCTCGTGGGCGCCAACACCTCCGACGACGGCTACCTGCTGACCATGGCCCGCTCCGCCGGGCCCAGCGGATACATGGCCAACTACTACCGCTGGCTCGGCTCCCCCGAGTCCCCGGTGGGGTGGTACTACGAGATCCTGCGGGTGTTCGCCGAGGTGTCCACGGCCAGTCCGTGGATGCGCCTGCCAACCCTGGTGTGCGGAATCCTGTCGTGGCTCATCATCAGCCGGGAGGTCGTCCCACGGTTGGGCAGACTCGCCCGCACCTGGCGCGGACCGCGCTGGACGGGGGCCGCCCTGTTCCTCGCGTTCTGGATGGCGTTCAACAACGGGCTGCGGCCCGAGCCCGTGATCGCGCTGGGCGCCCTGCTCACCTGGTCGCTGGTGGAGCGGTCCATCGCCACCCGCCGCCTCGTGCCGGGCGTCGCGGCGATCGGTGTGGCCGCGTTCTCCCTCGGTGCCGGCCCGACCGGGCTGATGTGCGTGGCGGCGCTGGCCGCCGGCGCACGCGAGTTCGTCCGCATGGTGCGCCGCCGCGCGCAGGTGGTCGGATGGGCGGCGATCCTCGGACCCGTGCTGGCGGTGGGCCTCGCACTGCTCTACACCGTGTTCGCCGACCAGACCCTGGCCGCGGTCCTCGAGGCCACCCGCATCCGCACCGAGCTCGGTCCGAGTCTGCCCTGGTACGGGGAGAAGGAACGCTGGGAGGCACTGTTCGGGGTCTCCGCCGACGGCGGGGTCGCCCGGCGCTTCCCCGTCCTGCTCATGCTCATGTGCCTCGTGCTCGTCTCGGCCGTGATGCTGCGGCGTGGGCGGATCCCCGGCGCCGCCGCGGGGCCGTCCCGCCGGCTGATCGGCGTGATCGCGGGATCGTTGCTGTTCCTCGTGTTCACGCCCACCAAATGGACCCACCACTTCGGGGTGTTCGCCGGACTGGCCGGAGCCCTGGCGGTGCTGGCCGTGATCGCGCTGCGCTCCTCGACGGTGTCGCTGAGCCGGAACCGCTGGCTGGTGTGGGCGGCGCTGTGCCTCGTCGTCGGACTCTCCACCGCCACCGACAACACCTGGTGGTACGTCTCCGACTACGGCATCCCCTTCTCGGACTCCTTCCCCGCCATCGGCGGGGTGCAGATCCAGTACGTCGCGTTCGTCGGCGGCTTCGTGTGCCTGCTCATCGCCGGGCTCATCCACTCCGGGATCCTGCCCGACGACCCCGGCGCCGCCCTCCGCGTCCGCATCAGACAGGCGGTGCCCTTCCTGCGCACGCACGCCGACACCCCCGCGTCGCGACGGCGGGACGGCGGCTCCGGGGACACGGCCCGCCCGCGCCGGCGCGCCGGGATCGGCGGCGCCCCGCTGACGGTCGTCGCGTTCTCCGTGGTGATCTTCGAACTGTCCTCCGCGGTCATCGCCGTGTTCGCCCAGACCCCGGCCTACACGGTCGGGCGCGGCAACATGCGCGCCCTGGCCGGCGAACCCTGCGCACTGGCCGACTCGGTGCTGGTCGAGGAGGACTCCAACGACGGCCTGCTCGGCGCCATCGGGGCCGGGCCGGAGATCTCCCTCGGGGCCGGCGTGGTCAACGGCTTCGCCCCCAACGGTCTGCCGGACTCCATCACCGTCGACAGCACCGAGGCCTCCGGCTCCCTGGCGACGTCCGAGACCGGTGAGCGCGACCCCGGCGACGGCGTGGACGCCGGCACCACCGGTGGCCGCGGCGCCGTGACCGTCAACGGCTCCACCGTGGCCCTGCCCTTCGGCCTCGACCCGGACACCACTCCCGTCCTCGGTTCGTACCGGCGCGGGCCGCAGGTCGCCGCCGAACTCACCAGCGCCTGGTACCAACTGCCCGCCCGCAGCCCCAACCGGCCGCTACTCGTCATGGCCGCCGCCGGCCGGATCGGGAGCGGCGACCTGCGGATCGAGTACGGACGCCCCGGCCGGGTCGGCCCCGCCGGACCCACCGATTTCGAGGTCATGGGGTCCATGTCCCCCATCGACATCGGGCCGGCCCCCGCCTGGCGCAACCTGCGCATCCCGCTCGAGTCGATCCCCGCCGAGGCCGAGGTCGTCCGCGTGGTCGCCGCCGACGGCAACCTCGATCCCGACCAGTGGCTCGCTGTGACCCCACCACGGAACCCGCGCCTGCGCACCCTCGACGAGGTCGTCGGCCACACCGACCCGGTGCTCGTCGACTGGGTGGTGGCACTGGCGTTCCCGTGCCAGCGGCCGTTCGTGCACAACGGTGGCGTGGCGGAGATCCCCCGATACCGCATCCTCGCCGACCGGGAATCCTCCTCCGCCGCGAACTGGTGGCAGAGCGCCGGCGGCGGCGGACCCCTGCTGTGGACCACCCAGACGGTCGAGGCGATCACGGTCCCCACCTACCTCGACCACGACTGGTCGAGGGACTGGGGTTCGCTCCAGCGGTTCGAACCTCTGGACCCGCAGGCGAGTCCGGCCGAACTGGTCCGCGGCAGCGAGTTGCGGTGGGGCTGGACCACGCCGGGTCCGATGAAGTGATCGTCGCCTAGAATCGGTCGTCGTGTCAGACTCCTCGCCGGCCCCGTCCCCGGAAACCGCCCCGGCCACCGGCCCGGTGGCCGGCTCGGTCGCCGCCGACTCCCGCGTCAAGCGACTCCGTCTCATCTCGATAGTCAGCGGGCTCCTGGGGACCCTGTGCTTCCTCTCCCTGCCGTTCCTGCCGGTCGAGCAGACGACCTCGACCGTGCAGTGGCCGCAGAACGGGTCCGTCGACTCGGTCACCGCCCCGCTCATGGCGCACTCGCCGCAGCGGTTCACCGCCTCCGCACCGTGCACCCTGGTCGCGGATCTCCCGGAGGACGGGGGCATCCTGCTGGCCACCGCGCCCGCCGGCGGCGAGGAGGCCGGCGACCGCGCACTGTTCGTGCGCGCCTCCGCCGAGACGGTCGACGTGATCTCGCGCAACCGGGTGATCGTCTCCGCACCGCGAGACCGCGTGGAGGCCGGCGACTGCACACGGCTCAGCGTCGTCGCGGCCCCCACTTACGTGGAGGCGGCGTTCGAGGGGATGGACGATCCCGCGGCCACCCGCAGGGTGGACGCCGAGGACCTGCGCCCGATGGTGGTGGGCGTCTACACCGACCTGCCCTCGGACACCGCCGTGCCCGACGGTCTCGGCGCCACCGTGGAGGTCGACTCCCGGTTCACCACCGACCCCACCGCCCTCAAGTGGGCCGCCATCGTGATCGGCCTGCTGGCCACCGCGGTCGCCCTGTGGGCCCTGCACGCACTCGACCAGACCGACGGCCGGCGCGCCCGTCGCTTCCTGCCGCGCGGCTGGTTCAAGATCCGGCCGCCCGACGTCGTCGTGATCGGCACACTCGGCATCTGGCACTTCATCGGCGGCAACACCTCCGACGACGGCTACATCCTCACGATGGCCCGCGCCGCCGACCCGGCCGGGTACATGGCCAACTACTACCGCTGGTACGGGGTCCCCGAGTCGCCCTTCGGCTCCCCCTACTACGACCTGCTCACGCTGTTCGCACAGGTCTCCACCGCCAGCCCGTGGATGCGCCTGCCCGCGCTCGTCGCGGCCATCCTCTGCTGGCTGGTCATCAGCCGCGAGGTCCTGCCACGCCTCGGCCGGGCCGCCCGCACCACCCCGGTGGTGCTCTGGAGCGCCGCCGCCGTGTTCCTCGCGTTCTGGATGGCGTTCAACAACGGCCTGCGGCCCGAGCCCGTCATCGCGCTGGGGGCCCTGCTCACCTGGGTCTCCGTCGAACGGGCGATAGCCACGCGCCGGATGCTCCCGTTCGCGATCGCGGTGATCATCGCCTCGTTCTCACTGGCCACCGGCCCCACCGGCCTCATGGCCGTCGCCGCCCTCATCATGGGGCTGCGGGCGGTCGTCCGCACCGTGGTCGTGCGCGGCCGCCGGATCGGCTCGTACCTCGCCCTGATCGCCCCGGTGCTGGCCTCCGGCACCATGGTGCTCATCGTCGTCTTCGGCGTCCAGAACCTCGCCGCCGTCCTCGAGGCCATCCGCGTCCGCGGCGAGATCGGCCCCAACCTCAACTGGTTCGAGGAATTCGTCCGCTACTACTACCTGATGATCCCCACGGTGGACGGGTCCCTCGCCCGCCGCCTGCCGGTCCTGCTCGTGCTGCTGTGCCTGGCGCTGGTGATCGGCACCATGCTGCGCCGCGGCAAGGTGCCCGGCGCAGCCTCGGGACCGGTCTGGCGCCTGGTCGGCGTGGTCGTGGGCACCGCCTTCTTCATGATGTTCTCGCCCACCAAGTGGACCCACCACTTCGGTGTGTACGCCGGCATCGGCGGGGCGATCGCCGCGTTGGGCGCCCTCGCGATCTCCGCGTCCGCCGTCCGGACGGCCCGCAACCGCACGTTGTTCCTGGGCGTCATCCTCGTGGTGGTCGCGCTCGCCTTCGCGGGCCCCAACGGTTGGTGGTACGTCTCCAGTTACGGCATCCCGTGGTGGGACAAGGCACCCAGCGTCCGCGGCATCGACGCCGCCACTGTGCTGCTCGCCCTGGCCGTGCTCACGTTCGCCTACGCCGGCTGGCAGCACCTCCGTCGTGACTACATCGGTGAGCACGCGCCCCGCACCTCGGAGGGTCGTCGCCGGGTGCGGACCTTCGCCGCCGCCCCCATCGCGGTGGTCGCGGGACTGCTGGTGGTCTTCTCGTTCGCCTCGTTCGCCAAGGGAATCCACAAGCAGTACCCGGCCTACACCATCGCCGCCGGGAACGTGTCCGCGCTCGCCGGCAACCCCTGCATGCTCGCCGACCGCGTCCTGGTCGAGCCCGACGCGAACGCCGGCATGCTGGACCCGCTCGACGCCACCCCCCTGCCCGACGGGTCGATCGACCCGCGGGACCGGGCCGCCGCCATCGAGGCCGGGGAGAACACCGCGTTCACCCCGGACGGTGTCGCCCCGGACCTGTCGGCCGACGCGGTGGTGGCCGACCCCGGCGCCGC
>NZ_JAALDN010000201.1 GCF_014144855.1 Dietzia maris
GCCACCGACCCCGCGGACGCCCGGCACGCGGCCGGACTCCTCGCCGGGCTCCGCAACGCCGGGGTGGAGGTCGCCGACCCGCGGACCTGGTTCGGCGCGGCCGAGCCGTCCTCGACGACCCCGGTGGTCACCTCGACGCCGGGCGAACCCCTCGCGGTCCTCTCACCCTCCGGTTTCGGTGCCCTGGAGGAGTGCCCCCTCCGGTGGTTCCTCCAGAAGGTGCGAGGCGACTCCTCGGATGCCGGATCGGCGGCCCCTCTCGTCCGGGGCTCGGCGGTCCACGCGCTGACACAGGCGGTGGAGGGAGGGATCTCGGAGGACGCACTGCGGGGGGCCGTGCGGCGACGGGCGGAAGCCCTCACGATGGCCCGTGGGTGGTTCGCCGAGCGGGGCGCGGAGTCGATGGTCGAGATGGCCGAGACCTTCCGACTGTGGCGTGCCTCAACGCGCGACCGGTACACCACCGCCGGGGTCGAGGAGGCGTTCGAGTTCGACGTCGACGGACCGGTGCGGGTCCGCGGACGGATCGACCGGCTCGAGGCGACCACGGCGGGACAGGTGATCCCGGTCGACGTGAAGACCTCCCGGGCCGCGGCGAGCCACGCCGAGGCCGCCGTGCACCCGCAGCTCGCCCTCTACCAACTCGCCGTCGCCGCCGGGGCCGTCGACTCCGCGGCGGGGCGGGCCCCCGGCGGAGGGCTCCTGCTCTACCTGGCGGGAAGGGAGGGACGCATGCCGGCCGAACGGATGCAGGACCCGCTCGGGACGGGGGCCGGGGAGGAACTCACCCGGCGGGTGACGGAAGCGGGCCGCGCGACCATCGGGCCGTCCTACACCGCGAGGGTAGGTCGCTGGTGTGAGCACTGCGACGTGAGATCCAGCTGCCCGGCGCAGCCCGAGGGAGAGCAGGTGATCGGGTGACCACGATGATCGAGCCCGACGTCATCGCCGACGCGCTCGGGATCCACCGGCCGACCGCAGAGCAGGCCGAGGTGATCTCTGGTCCGGCGGAACCGACGCTGGTCCTGGCGGGAGCCGGTGCCGGCAAGACCGAGACGATGGCCGCCCGCGTGGTGTGGCTGGTGGCGAACGGCTACGCCCGCCCGGGGGAGATCCTCGGGCTGACCTTCACCCGCAAGGCGGCGCAGCAGCTGTCCCGTCGCATCCGCCGGCGGCTCGACGCGCTGGCGCGCAGTCCCCTGTGCACGGGCCCGGGAGCCGCTCCCGGGATCGCGGAGGCCATCCGCACCGAGGATCCACAGATCTCGACCTACCACGCGTTCGCCGGGACCCTGCTCGGGACGTACGGGCTGCTCGTCCCCGTCGAACCGGACGCGCGGCTGCTCACCCCCACCGCCGCCTTCCAACTCGCCCACGACGTGGTGTCGAGGTGGGAGAGTCCCCTGACGACCGGATCGACCCCCGGCCGGGTGACGCGCGACGTGCTCACGCTGGCAGGACAGCTGTCCGACCACCTCGTCACCACCGACGACCTGCGCACCGACCCCGACCTGATGACCACCCTCGTCGCGACCCTGCCCCCCGGGCCGCGGCAACGCCAGGCCCCCAC
>NZ_JAALDN010000202.1 GCF_014144855.1 Dietzia maris
TGCGCTCGGGCGAGCCCGGCGCCGTGAGCCGCCGCCGGCTCGACGAGGCCCTGACCACCGGCACGGCCGGCCTGCCCGAGGACACCGCGCCCGTCCTGCGCGAGTACATCGGGCGGCTCGAGGACACCCCGGACTGGGTCGACTGGGCCAGGATCGAGCGCGGCCAGAAGGTCTACCTGCGGCTGGGCCAGAACGCCGCCGACATCCTGCTGCAGCTCTCGCTCATCGGCGGCTACCGCTTCGGCGGCCCCACCGACCTGCTCGTGGCCACCGGCGGGCTGACCGGCAACACGACCCTGCGTCGCCTGGCCGAGACCAGCCACTGGACCATGTCGCTGTCGATCCCCGACGGGCTGCGCCCGGGCGGCGAGGCCTGGCGACTGACCGGCCACGTGCGGGCGATGCACGCGGTGGTCAACCACGCCATGGAGCCCCGCTGGGACACGGGCCACTGGGGCCTGCCGACCAACCAGAGCGACCTCGCCGCCACCCTGGGCCTGTTCGACGCCGTGGTCCTGCTGGGCGTGCGGACGCTCGGCGTGCCGGTGAGCCGACAGGACTCGGCCGACGTCATGCACGTGTGGCGCTACGTCGGCTGGCTGCTCGGGGTCGACGACGACTTCCTCGTCGAGCGCGAGAGCGAACGCCACCGCATCAACTACCACATCCTCCTGGCGCAGGCCGGGTTGTCCGAGGCGGGCCCGCAGCTCACGCAGGCGCTGGTCGAGGCGCAGCGCACCCGGCATCGCAGCGGCCCCTTCCCTCGCCTGCGCGCCCGCATCGGCCACGAGCGACTGCTGAGCATGCTCACCATGCTGCTGGGACGTGAGTCGATGCGCGAGTTCGGCCTGCCCGTCCGGCCGCCGTGGGCCCACGCCTATCTCGTCACGCTCAACACGCTGCGCTACCGCACGCCGTTCGGCCGCGCCCGGCTCGACGCGTGGGGCGAGCGGGTCCGCGACCGCGAGCGCAAGGAGACCTTCGGCGACTCCCGGCCCGACATTGGCCGCCCCGCCACCACCTGACGCCGGACTCCCCCTGAGGGGCCCGCCCCGACCCGCGCCCGCCTGCCCTCCCGCCTGCCTGCCTGCCGAGCAGAGGATTTCGCGCGTATCGCCCGAGAGACGGGTGCACGAATTCCTCTTGTCGGCGGGCTATGGCGGCGAGGAGGCCAGACAGCCGCCTGGTGGCTCAACGTCAGTTCAGCGTGCGTTGTACAGTTCAGCGTATGCTGACGCGTGCCACCCGCCTCGACGTGATGCATCGGCTCGGCCGCGCGATGGCCGACCCCACCCGGTCCCGGATCCTGCTGTGCCTGCTCGAGGGGCCCCGGTACCCGGCCGACCTCGCCCGCGAACTCGAACTGACCCGGCCCAACGTCTCCAACCACCTCGGGTGCCTGCGGGACTGCGGGATCGCCGTGGCCGCGCCCGAGGGGCGGCAGATGCGCTACGAGATCGCCGACCCGCACCTCGAGGCCGCACTCACCGCGCTGCTCGACATCACACTCGCCGTGGACCGCGACGCCGAGTGCGCGGTCTCCGACTGCCCCACGTGCGCGGCGTCATGACCTCCGCGTGCGGCTGCGAGGCGCCGGCGCCCGCCGACCCCGAGGAGAAGGACCGACCGTGGTGGAAGGACCCGGCGGTCCTCATCCCGGCCGCGTCCGGCGTCGCGTTCGTCTCGGGCCTCGCGGCAGAGTGGTGGGGGGCAGAGTGGTCGGGAGCCGGACCGGCCGGCCAGGCCCTGTTCTGGATCGGCCTGCTGCTCGGCGGGTCGACGTTCGCCCCGGCAGCGATCCGCGGGCTGCTCACCAGCGGCCGGCTCGGCATCGGGTTGCTCATGACCATCAGCGCCGTGGGCGCCGTGATCCTCGGCTACGTCGAGGAGGCCGCAGCCCTGGCCTTCCTCTACTCGATCGCCGAGGCGCTCGAGGACAAGGCGATGGACCGCGCCCGCTCCGGCCTGCGTTCCCTGCTGACGCTGGTCCCGGACACCGCCACCGTCCGCCGGGGTGCCCGCACCATCGAGATCCCCACCGCCGAGCTTCGTGTCGACCAGATGCTCGTCGTGGCCCCCGGCGAGCGCGTCGCCACCGACGGGATCGTGGCCCGCGGCCGTAGCAGCGTCGACGCCTCCGCGGTCACGGGCGAGTCGATCCCCGTCGAGGTCACGCCCGGCGACCGCGTCCTCGCCGGTTCGATCAACACCTCCGGCCTCCTCGACCTCACCACCACCGCCCCGGGCACCGACAACACGCTCACCACGATCGTCGGCCTCGTCGAGCGCGCCCAGACCGAGAAGGGCGACCGGGCCCGCCTCGCCGACCGGATCGCCCGCCCGCTGATCCCCGGGGTCCTCGTGCTGGCCCTGCTCGTCGCGGGCCTCGGCTCACTGCTCGGCGACCCGGAGCTGTGGATCACCCGCGCGCTGATCGTCCTGGTCGCCGCCTCGCCCTGCGCACTGGCGATCTCGGTGCCCGTCACCGTGGTCTCCGCGATCGGCGCGGCCAGCCGGTTCGGTGTCGTCGTGAAGTCCGGGGCGGCGTTCGAACGGCTCGGCACCATCCGTCACCTCGCGATGGACAAGACCGGGACCCTCACCCGCAACGAGCCCTCGGTCGTCCGCGTCCTCACCACCCCGAGCACCAGCGAGTCCGAGGTGCTGTCCCTGGCCGCGGCCGTCGAGGGCCACAGCACCCACCCGCTGGCGGCCGCCATCACCTCCGCCGCCCTCGCCGGGGCCTCCCGGCAGGACCCGGCAGACCCGCGGGTCTCCGCGCCGGGAATCGCAGACGCCGAGCACGTCGAGGAGTCCGCCGGGCACGGGATCTGCGGCACCATCGACGGACACCTCGTCACCGTGGGCTCACCACGCCGGCTCGCCGCCGGACAGCTCACCGGGCAAATCACGACCCTCGAGCACGAGGGCATGACCGTGGTGGTGGTCCACCGCGACGGCCGCCCGATCGGCGCCATCGGCATCCGCGACGAACTGCGGCCGGAGGTCCTCGTCGTCGTCGCCACCCTGGCCGACCACCACATCGGCGTGAGCATGCTGACCGGCGACAACCCACGCACCGCGGCCGCTCTCGGCGCGCAGGCCGGCATCGGTGACATCCGCGCCGACCTCTCGCCCGGCGACAAGGCCGACGCGATCGCCGAGCTCGCCCGCACCCGGCCCACGGCGATGATCGGCGACGGCATCAACGACGCCCCGGCACTGGCCACCGCGGACGTCGGCATCGCGATGGGCGCGACCGGATCCGACGCCGCGATCGAGTCCGCGGACGTGGCCTTCACCGGCACCGACCTGCGCCTCCTGCCCCGGGCCCTCGCCCACGCCCGCCGGGGCAGCCGGATCATCAACCAGAACATCGTCCTCTCACTGATCCTCATCACCGCCCTGGTCCCACTGGCGATCACCGGCGCCCTCGGGCTCGCCGCGGTGGTCCTGGTCCACGAGATCGCCGAGGTCATCGTGATCCTCAACGGGCTGCGGGCGGCGCGGATCCCCTCGGCACCTGCGGAGACGGCGCGCGCGCGTGAGGCCTGAACGCCTCAGTTCGCGCAGTTAGCCGATAACGGCTAATTCGTCACTTTTAGGTGTTTTCACCTTATGTCGGCGGTGTGTGGCACGATCGCCCCATGTACGTGGTGACCATCGACCAACGCCGCAGCCGCAGCAGCGCCGACCGGGTACCCGCCCTGATCGACGCACTGGCGGA
>NZ_JAALDN010000203.1 GCF_014144855.1 Dietzia maris
CCGGAGGGTCTGGTGGTGATCGGCGTGGAGATGGACGACGACGAGGTGGTCCGCTTCCTCGACGAGACCGTGCTGGACACCGGGGAGACGGTTGACGCCTCGGCCATGCTGGGCCTGCACCCGTACCTCGTCGGCGACCCGGACTCCAGCGACGTCGAGGAATGGATCTACGACGAACAGCGCGCGGCGCCCGTCACCGGGGTCGCCGCGATGTTGGCCGATCCCGAGGATCCGGAGGCATTCGATCCAGCTTTCACCCCCTGACCGCGGTGCGGGGACGAAGCTGCGGCCGGTACCCCCGACGACCTGACGCCTCTCTCATGTTCTGGTTCGGCGTCACCCCGACTACGTGCGTATAGTGGCGCTGACGACGCCGAAGTGTCGCACCGGCAGGGGGGCCAACCGCCCGCGGCGGGGGTGCTGCACGGACGAGGGAGGAGACCTCGTGGACGAGGACAACACCGGCCACGGCCCGAGCGGCGCCGGGGACGCCCAGCGACGCAAGCGTGACCTCGCCTCGGTGCGTAGCGCGATCGCGGCGCTGCGGGAGGCCACGGGAATCCCCGTGACGATCGGTGGTGTCGTCGGGGAGGGCCACACGTTGGTCCTGTCCGAGTCCCTCGGGATGCGGACCTCGGCGATGAAGGACCTCAAGGTCCACTACGGGGCCGGCGTGGGCGGTCGGGTCATGGCCACCGGCAAGCCGGTCGGCGTGGCGGACTACCCGCGAGCCGGGGTCATCACCCACGAGTACGACCTGCCGGTGCTCTCCGAGGGGCTGCGGTCGATGGCCGCGATCCCCGTCGTGGTGGGCAAGGACGTACGCGCGGTGATCTACGCCGGTGTCCACTCCTCGGTCCGGTTCGGCGAGAAGGTCCTCAACCAGATGGCGGCCACCGCCCGCGCCCTGGAACAGGAGATCGCGGTCAACGACGCACTGGCGGCCCGCGGCGCCGCCCCGGTCGGGCCCGGCTCCGGCGAGGGCCGGTGGGACGACGTGCTGTCCAACGAGCGGATGCGCGAGACCCACGCCCGCCTGCGGATGCTCGCCTCACGCACCGAGGACCCGGACGTCCGCGTGGAGCTCGAACGCATCTGCGCCGAGATGGTCTCCCCGCCGCCCGAGATGCCCACCGCGCGGTTGTCCCGCCGCGAACTAGACGTGCTGGCGTGCGTCGCCCAGGGCAAGACCAACATCGAGACCGCCGCCGACATGGGCATCGGTGCCGAGACGGTGAAGAGCTACCTGCGGTCGGTGATGCGGAAACTCGACGCGCACACCCGGTTCGAGGCGGTCAACGCAGCGCGCCGCATGGGCGCGCTGCCCTGACCCGCCCCGCTCCGGCCGGTCGCGCTCCGGTCAGCCGCGCTCCCCGCCGGGCACCCACAGTACGTCGCCCTCCGGGTTGGCGACCCGGCCCAGGACGAACAGCAGATCCGACAGCCGGTTGAGGTACTTCGCCGGCAGGACCGAGGTCGTCTCCGGGTGCGCCTCGACGGCCGCCCATGCCGAACGCTCCGCCCGTCGGGTGACGGTGCGGGCGACGTGCAGGTACGCACCCCCCGGGGTCCCGCCCGGCAGGATGAACGACGTCAGGTCCGGCACCTCGGCGTTGAACTGGTCGATCCAGCTCTCGAGGCGATCGATATAGGCCTGCTCGATGCGCAGCGGCGGGTACTTGGGGTCCTCGACCTCCGGCGTCGACAGGTCCGCGCCGGCGTCGAAGAGGTCGTTCTGCACGGTCCGCAGTACCGCGACGACACGGTCGTCCAGGCCTCCGAGCGTCACGGCCACGCCGATCGCCGCGTTGGCCTCGTCGCAGTCCGCGTACGCCACCAGTCGGGGATCGTTCTTGCTCACGCGCGAGAAATCGGAGAGGCCCGTGGACCCGTCGTCGCCGGTCCGGGTATAGATCTTGGTCAGGTGAACAGCCATGTCGGCCAACCTACGCTGCCGCGGGGCCGCAGCTGGAGCGGATCCCTCCCTCCTCTCGCCTAGGGTGGAACCGTGAGCGCTAATCCCACGTCCCGCGAGGAGAGCTTCCTCGTCCGCGGCGGTACCCGACTGTCCGGCGAGATCTCCGTATCAGGCGCCAAGAACAGCGTGCTCAAGCTGATGGCGGTGGCGCTCATGGCCGAGGGGCGGACGACGCTGACCAATTGCCCGACGATCTCCGACGTCCCCGCGATGGCCGATGTGCTGCGCCACCTCGGGTGCACGGTCGAGGTCTCCGGCGACACCGTCGTGATCGACACCCCGGCTGAGTTGGGGCACGTGGCCGATGACAAAGCGGCCCAGCGCCTGCGCGCATCGGTGTGCATCCTGGGACCACTGGTCGGCCGCCATCATCGCGCCGTGATCGCGATGCCCGGCGGAGACGCGATCGGAAGCCGTCCCCTCAACTGGCACCAGAACGGACTCAACCGGCTCGGCGCCCGCACCCGCATGGACCACGGCCGACTCGTCGCCGACGCGACCGAGCTCCGGGGCGCGGACTACGAGTTGAGCTTCCCGTCCGTCGGCGCGACCGAGACCTTCGTGACCGCGGCGGTCCTGGCGGAGGGCACCTCGGTTCTCAAGAACGCCGCGCGCGAGCCGGAGATCGTCGACATCTGCGACCTGCTCAACGAGATGGGGGCACAGATCAGCGGCGCGGGGACGAGCACGATCACCATCCGCGGCGTCGATGAGCTGACGCCGGTCAGTCACCGGGTGGTCGGGGACCGGATCGTCGCGGCCACCTGGGCCATGGGTGCGGTGATGACCCGGGGCGACGTCACCGTCACCGGCATCGACCCCATGTTCATCCATGTGGTGCTGGAGAACCTGCGCGCGGTGGGTGCCGACGTCGAGACCGGGCCCGACTGGATCCGGGTCGCCCAGGAGGGCCGGCCGCGGGCCCGGGACATCCGGACCCTGCCCTTCCCCGGTTTCCCCACCGACCTCCAGCCGATGGCGATCGCACTCGCCTCCGTGTCCGAGGGGGTGTCGGTGGTGACCGAGAACCTCTTCGAGGCACGGTTCCGGTTCGTCGAGGAGATGGTCCGCATGGGCGTCACCGCCGAGACCGACGGTCACCACGCCAAGATCGTCGGCCGCGAACGCCTGGACTCCGCGACGGTCTGGGCGAGCGACATCCGCGCCGGGGCCGGGCTCGTGTTGGCCGGCATGTGCGCGGACGACGTCACCGAGGTCTGCGAGGTCTTCCACATCGACCGGGGATACTCCGACTTCGTCGGGAACGTCCGGTCCCTCGGCGGCGAGATCGAGCGAGTGCCCACCCATCGTTGAGGTCGACGGGGCGGAGATCGGGCACGCAACGCCGAAACTGCCTCTGACCAGGCGATTAGTACTTTCGCCGCGGCCCGTGTAACTTTATCGGAGCCGCCAGGGAGC
>NZ_JAALDN010000204.1 GCF_014144855.1 Dietzia maris
CGGCAAATCCTCGTCGACGGGGGCGGAGAACACGAACGCCCGCCGGTCGGCCCGGTCGAGCACGGTGTTGGACACGATCGCCTCGCTGTCGATGGCCGCGGCCTCCGCCGGGTACCGCCACGGGCGGGCGCAGAACACTGCCATCATCACCGCGCGTCCGGCGGCCCGCTCGGTCAGGGCCGGGGTGTGGCGGCCGATCCGGCCCGCCGCCCGGCGGAGACTCCGGAACACGGTGACCGTGTAGCGCCACTCGGCGTGCGAGCGGAAGAACCCGGCGGGCGACAGCGCGGTGACGCTGCTCGCCAGTCCGCGGGCGCCGAGCTCCAGCGCGAGGAAGCCCCCCAGGGAGTTGCCGGCGATGTGGGGGCGCTCCCCGGCCGGGACGACCTCCTCCAGGAGGCCGACGAGCTCGGAGACGACGTAGTCGAGCACGTCGCCGGTGTCCGGCAGATCCGCGGACCTGCCGTGGCCGGGCAGGTCCACGACCACCACGCGGAAACGGTCCGCGAGCAGCGGCACGACCGGATCCCAGGCGTGCGCCCGGTGGCACACGCCGTGCAGTAGGACGATGGTCGGGCCGGCCCCGGTGATCTGGTGATACAAACCCATGCGATCAGTATCCACCCCGGGACGAGGTGGCGCCCCATGACGGGAGAAGTTCGGCCTAGATTCGGTGCCGCGAGGCTTCCGGGGCGGAAGCCGGTGTCGAGGGAGCAGGGTCATGGAGACGACGACGAGCGATCCGGCGATACGGGAAGGTGAGCCCGGGCGGGGACTCGCCGAGAAGTTCCGACCCATCCTGTTGCGCCTGGACCTGCTTGTCCGCCGGCAGAGCACCCAGTACGCGCTGAGTCGCGCGCAGACCTCGATCCTGCACACCCTGGCCTGCCACGGGAGGCTGCGGATGTCGGACCTCGCCCGACTCGAGAACGTCCGCGTACCGACCACCAGCAATTCGGTGAGCGTCATCGAGGCCATGGGGTACGTCGAGCGCGAACCCGACGCCTCCGACCGACGCGGGGTCTGTGTCCGCCTCACCGACCTCGGTCGGGCCCGCATCGAACAGGTCCTCGCCGATCGTGACCGGGACTTCGCCGAGCGGATGTCCTATCTGAGCCCCGAACACCGCGATCTGCTCTCCTCGGCGGTGCCCGCCCTCACCGCCCTCCTCGACGCCTTCGACGGCGATGTCGACGCCCTTCCCGACTCTCAGCAGTCCGACCCGCAGCACTCCGACGCCCCCCGGTCCGTCTAGCCTCGGGGCATGAGCACGGTTCTCGTCACCGGCGCCTCCCGCGGGATCGGGGCGGCGACCGCCCGCACGCTGTCCGCCCACCACGACCTGGTCCTCGTGGGCAGGGACGTCGATGCGCTGCAGGCCGTGGCCGCTGATTGCCGCTCAGCCCGGGTGGTGGAGGCCGACCTCACCACCGGCGACGGGGTCGCGCGCGCCGCCCGCGACATCAGCACCCTCGACGGCCTCGTCCACTGCGCCGGCGTCGCCGAACTCGGCCGGATCGACGAGTCCGAGGCCGGCCAGTGGCGCCGGGCGTTCGAGGTCAACGTGCTGGCCGTCGTCGAGCTGACCCGGGCACTGCTCCCGGCGCTGCGCGCGGCACGGGGCCACCTCGTCGTCGTCAACTCCGGCGCGGGGACCACCGCCAAACCGGGCTGGGGCTCCTACAGCGCCTCCAAGTTCGCCCTCCGCGCCGTCACCGACACCCTTCGCGGCGAGGAACCCGACCTGCGCGTCACGTCCATCCACCCCGGCCGCGTGGACACCGACATGCAGCGCGCGATCGTCGCCGCCGAGGGGCGCGACTACGACCCGGGCGCCTTCCTCCGCCCGGACTCGGTGGCCACCGCCGTCCGGCAGGCGTTGGGGTCCACTCCGGATACGCACCCCACCGAGGTCGTCCTGCGGCCGCGCCCGCACTGATTCCCCCGTCCGGCGGACAGGTACGTCGAACGGCTCCCCCGCCGCCGCGCGTGTCGTATCCTCTGCACCACCATGACCAGCCCGAACCCTCCTCTTCGGATCACCGTGATCGGCGCGGGCGTGATCGGCTGCTACCTGGGCGGCCGGCTCGCCCGCCACGCCGACGTGACCCTGGTCGGGCGCCCCCACGTGCTCGACCCGATCCGGGCGGTGGGACTGACCGTCGAGTCCGGAGACGGCGAGGACGCCCGGCTCCACATCCCCGCCGACGCCCTCACCCTGGCCACCGGGCCCGAGAGCGTCCGCCGCTCGGACGTCGTGCTGGTGTGCACCAAGGCCGGACAGACGGCCGCCGCCACCGCCGAGTTCTCTCCCTACCTTCGGCCGGACACGCTGGTCGTGGGCCTGCAGAACGGTCTGCACTCGGCGGACCTCATCCGGGAACTGGTCGACAGGACCACGGTGATCCCCGGCGTCATACCGTTCAATGTCGCGCGCACCGGACCCGCCACCTATCGGCGGACCTCCACCGGGGTGATCCGGCTCGCCGAACACCCCATGGCCGTCCCGCTGATCCGCACCATGGCGGCGGCCGAGCTGCCGGTGAGGCCCACCGACGACATCCAGGCGGTCCTCCACGGCAAGGTCCTGCTCAACCTCAACAACGCCGTCCAGGCGCTGTCCGGACTCCCGCTGCGCACGGAGCTGCTGGACCGGGACCTGCGGCGCTGCGTCGCCCTGTGCCAGGCGGAGGCCAACCGGGTGTTCACCGCGGCCGGGGTGGTGCCGCGGGTGCCGCTGGCCATCCCCGCCGGCGCCCTCCCGGTGGTGATGCGGCTGCCCAACCCGCTGTTCCGCCGCCTCGCCCGGGCCGCGGTCCGCGTCGACGCGGACGGCACCTCGTCCATGACGGACGATCTCGTGCGCGGCCGGCCCACCGAGGTCGAGTACCTGCAGGGCAAGGTCGTGAAGATGGCCGGTCAGCTCGGACTGGGGGCTCCGGCCTGCGCGCGGATGGTGGAGCTGGTGCACGAGGCCGAGGCGGCCGGCGAGGACCGGCGGCAATGGACCGGCAGGGAGCTCCTCACCGAGCTTCAGCGGGCCCGACGCCGGGCCCGCCGCCTGGCCCGGATACAGCAGATGACCGGCCAGCCGACCTGACTCCCGGTCCCCGTAGCCGATGCGGCCCCCGTAGCCGGTTCGGTCCACGTAGCCGGTTCAGTCCTCGTACCCGATCGAGAACGCGGCCTCGAGATCGTGCTTGGACTGGGTGCGGAACGCGATGTGGGTCTCTGTGTCCACCACGCCGGGGACCTTGTTGAGGCGGTCGGAGACAATGTCGGCGATCTCGTCGTTGCGCCGGGCCCGCACCAGCACGATGAGGTCGATGGTGCCGGTGACCGAGTAGACCTCGGAGACTCCGTCGATATCGGCGATGGCCCCGGCGACCTCGGGGATCCGCGCCGTCTCGGCGTGGACGAAGACGATTGCGGTGATCATGACCCCAAGGCTAGTGGAGCGGGCGTACCGTGTGCGCCATGATCCACGGGGACCTCTTCCAGTCGGCGCGCGAGACGGAGACGAACCGCCCGTTCGCCCTCCAGAACTCCAAGATGCTCAAGGTGACGCTCGCCGACCAGCCGATCCTCGCGCGGACCGGATCGATGGTCGCCTACCAGGGGCAGGTCGGGTTCGAGAACGTCGGCAGCGGCGGGATCGGCAGGATGTTCAAGGCGGCGGCGACCGGGGAGGGTGTGCCCCTCATGCGCTGCACCGGGCGGGGTGAGCTGTTTCTCGCCGACCATGCCTCCGAGGTCCAGGTCCTCTACCTGGAGGACGACATGATCTCGGTCAACGGCGCCAGCGTGCTGGCGTTCTCCGAGGGGATCGCGTGGGACATCCACCGCATCGCCGCCAAGGGGGCCGTCATGACCGGCGGACTGTTCAACGTCTCCCTGCGGGGGACCGGGTTCGTGGCGGTGACCACCAAGGGACAGCCGGTCGCCCTCGACGTGACCTCCGCACCGACGTTCGCCGATCCCCAGGCCGTGGTCCTGTGGACCGCCGGCGTGACGATGGACGTCCGGGTGGACACGGGCGGGGTGAAGTCCCTGCTCCGGGGCGGGTCCGGGGAGACGTTCCAGTTGGCGTTCGGCGGTCAGGGACTGGTGGTCGTGCAGCCGTCGGAGAACGTGCCCCAGGGGGCCGGGAGCCAGGGCGGCGCGTAGTCCGCGCGCCCCGGCGACCCCGGCCGGAGCGGGGTTCAGGGGCGCGGGGTTCAGGGGCGCGGGGTCAGCGCATGTTCTCCGGGGTCCAGTAGGCGCGCATCGAGGTGACTTTGCCCTGCTCGTCGTGGGTCATGAGGTCCCACACGTTGATGGTGGCCTTGGAGTCGGCGTCGAAGTGCGTGGTGATCTCGAAGTTGAACAGCAGGTCGTCGCCGCACACGCGGGCCTCGAGCACCTCGCCCTCGATCTTCATCGCCACGACGCTGGCGTAGAACTCGCGGATGGCCGCCTTGCCCTCGTGGACGGTGCCATTGCCCACCGGGTCCTCGACGGTGGCGCCCTCGGCGTAGAGGTCCATCACGGCCTCGAGGTCGCCGGCGGTCAGTGCAGCGATGTAGGAGTCGGCGGTGGAACGGATCTGTTCGGGTGAGGCGCTCAAGGCGGTGGCCCTTTCGGTGACGACGACGAGGTGACCCCGAGCCTAGAACGTGTTCTCGTCCCGTGGGGGCGGACCGGGCGGAACGACTGTCCCCTTTATCGCTTGCGTCACTTGCACCGCGTGCCTACGCTCCCTTCACCACCTGGTGCAGGTGCATCGGCCGACAGAGCGGGGTACGTCATGTCCACGCAGCAGACCTCACCGACACCCGCCGAGGAGGAGACGTTCAACACCGGCCGGGTGGTGCTCATCTCCCTGGTCGCGGCGTTGGGCGGCTTCCTGTTCGGGTTCGACACCGCGGTGATCAACGGTGCCGTGGACGCCGTTCAGGAGACCTTCGAGATGAACGCCGGGCTGACCGGCTTCGCCGTGTCCTCCGCCCTGCTCGGGTGCATGGTCGGCGCCTACGTCGCCGGTCGTCTGGCCGACCACTGGGGTCGCACCCGCGTGATGATCCTCGCGTCGGTGCTGTTCACCGCGAGCGCCCTGGGGACCGGGTTCGCCTTCGGCCCCGTCGACCTCATCATCTGGCGGCTGGTCGGCGGGCTCGGGGTGGGCGCGGCGTCCGTCATCGCACCGGCCTACATCGCCGAGGTCGCCCCACCGGCGATCCGCGGTCGGCTGGGATCGCTGCAGCAGCTCGCGATCGTCTCCGGCATCTTCGTCGCACTGCTCTCCGACGCCTGGCTGGCCGGCATCGCGGGCGGCGCGATCGAGGAACTGTGGTTCGGCGCCGAGGCGTGGCGGTGGATGTTCTGGGCGGAGGTGATCCCCGCCGTGACCTACGGCGTGCTCGCGCTCACCATCCCGGAATCACCGCGCTACCTGGTGGGCAAGGGCATGGTCGACCGGGCTCGCGAGGTCCTCCGCTCCATTCAGCAGGGCGGTGTCGACTCCCGGATCAGGGAGATCCGCGCGACGGTCCGCGACGACCGCAAGCGCTCGTGGCGCGACCTGGTCAAGCCGGGCGGGGTCAACCTGCTGCCCATCGTGTGGATCGGCATCATCCTGTCGGTCTTCCAGCAGGCCGTGGGCATCAACGTGATCTTCTACTACTCCACCTCGCTGTGGCAGTCGGTCGGCTTCACCGAGGAGGACGCGCTCACCCAGACGGTCATCACGTCCGTGACGAACATCGTGGTGACGATCGTGGCGATCGCACTCATCGACAATATCGGCCGCCGCAAGCTCCTCATCACCGGGTCGGTGAGCATGACGATCTCGCTGGCCGTGATGGCGCTGATGTTCAGCACCGCGACCATGGGACCGGGCCCGGACGGCGAGCTCGCCCCACAGCTCGCCGACACCCAAGGGCTGATCGCGCTCATCGCCGCGAACGGGTTCGTCGTGTTCTTCGGCATGTCGTGGGGCCCGGCCGTGTGGGTGCTGCTCGGCGAGATGTTCAACAACCGCATCCGCTCCGCGGCCCTCGGCCTGGCGGCGGCCGCGCAGTGGCTGGCGAACTTCGCCGTGTCCACCGCGTTCCCGCCGATGGCCGAGTTCAGCCTGACGTTCACCTACGGCTTCTACGCGGTCTCCGCGCTGCTGTCGCTGTTGTTCGTGGCGAAGTTCATCCCGGAGACCAACGGTCGGT
>NZ_JAALDN010000205.1 GCF_014144855.1 Dietzia maris
AGGTCGGCGACCTCCGGTGCCGCCTCGGGCTCGGCGGATGGCCGCGAGGCGCGGGGCATCTCGACCGTCTCGCCCGCCGTGGGGGTATCGGACCACGCGGCGATCCGGCGGCGGGAGCTGCGCCGCGTCGCCGAGCGCTCGGTCTCGGACGCCCGCGTCGTCTCCGCGATCGGGTACGCCGTGGTCATCTCGTCGTCCCAGTCCTCGTCGGAATCGACGTAGTCGTGGTCGACGATGTCGCCGCTGCCGTCCCAGCCGAAGAACCCGCGGACGATCCCGGGGATCTCGCGCGCGGGCCGCCCCACCATCACCAGGATCCCGAACGCGACGAGCAGCACGAGGAGCGGTACCGCGACGAAGACGGACAGGCCGGCTTCGAGCGTTCCACCGACGATCCGGCCGAGCACCCCGGCGCCGGACCGCACCCCGTCGGGATCGGTCGGCGAGCCGGACCCCAGGTGCCACAGTCCGAGCACACCGAGAGCGGCGACGGTCGTTCCGACCAGCCAGCGCGAGTGCACGTCGGGACGGGGTTCGCGGGCCATGACGAGCACGCCCCATCCGCCCAGCAGGAGCGGCAGGAGGGCACCGGGGGTACCGACCACCGTCCGGATCCCGGTGTCGATCCAGTGGCCGATCGGGCCGGCCGCGCCGAACCACACGGCGCCGACGAACACGATCGCCACGCCGATGAGGATCAGGCCGAGACCGTCACGGCGGTGCGGCGGGACCACCTTGTCGTCGTCGTCCCCACCACCGAGGCCACGGACCCCGTGGCCGACACCCTTCGCCATCGCGGACCACCCTCCGCGCAGCCCACGCCCCACGGCACCGAACGCACCCGTGGTGCGTTCCGGCGCCGGGACGGCGGTACGAGGACCGCTGCGGGTCCCCTTCTTGGGGGTCGAGACGACCGCACCGCGACGGGAACCGCCACCCCGCGACGACGACGGGGTGGGTTTGGTCGATCGCTGTGCTCCCGAGGTCGAAGCCGGACGTCGGCCGCCGGGGGCACGGGTGGAGCGCGTGCTCGAGCTGGATGCCATGGCCGTCACTCTATCGTCTGGAGCACCACTGGTAACAGCAGCCACACGGGGGTGGGGTGGTTCAGATGCCGCGTGGGACGGCTTCGAGCGCGTCGATCCCCCGCTGGGCACCGGAGATGTCGATCTCGACCTCATCGCGACCGAACGTCCACAGGAGGAACTCGACGGGATCCGCCGTGATGCTCACCAGCGGGGCGAGCGCCGCACCCGTCGAGACCGACGCGATCGTGGCCGATCCCACGTGGGCCGGGGTGCGCAGGTCGACGCGGGCACCGACCTTGCGCAGGAAGGTCTTCGCCACGGTCGTGGCGAGGGACCAGACCCGTTCGAGGTCGTCCACCTCGAACTCGCGGGGTGCCCACCCGGGGCGCCCCCTGCGCACGTCCTCGTGGTGGACGAGGTACTCGGCCAGGTTCGCGACCCGGTCCGCGTAGCGCAGCGGTGAGTACCAGGGAGCTCCCCCGGCGATCGTGTCGAGCAGGTCTTCCCACGGGCGCTCGGCCTCCCTCAGGCGCAGGTGCTCCATCCGGTCCGCGAGGGCGGGGACGACTATCCCCGCCGCCGCGTCGGGTCGGTACTCCCGCACGACGAGGTGTGCGGCCAGGTCCCTGGTCGTCCAGCCCTCGCACAGCGTCGGGGCGTCGGGCCCGGTGGCACGCATGCTCTCCACGAGAGCGCTGCGCTCCCGCTGTGCGAGGGTCGGACGGCCGGGACTCACCGGACTCAGCCCTGCGCGACGGCGGAGGTGATGACGGTGGGCACGATCATGGGCTTGCGGCGCCACTTGTCCGACACCCACCGGCCGACCACGCGCCGCACGGCCTGGGCGAGACGGTACGGATCGGTCTCGCCCTCGCCGGCCAGGTCCCACAGCGCGTTCTCCACGAGTTCCACGACCGGGTCGAGTGCGCCGGGCTCGTCGGTGAAGCCCTTACCGATGATCTGGGGCTTGCTCACCGGCCGGCCGGTTCGCGGGTCCACCACGACTGTCGCGACGATGAAGCCGTCCTCGCCGAGGGCGGTCCGGTCCGCGAGGACCGTGTCGCCGACGTCGCCGGTGGACAGGCCGTCGACGTACAGGTTGCCGACCGGGATCTGGCCGACCACGGAGGCCTTGCCGTCCACGAGGTCGACCACGACGCCGTTCTGCGCCAGGACGACGTTCTCCTCCGGTACCCCGGTGGCGATCGCCAGCGCCTTGTTGGCGCGCAGGTGCCGCCACTCACCGTGGACCGGCATGGCGTTCTTCGGCCGTACGGCGTTGTAGACGAAGAGCAGCTCGCCCGCGTCCCCGTGGCCGGAGACGTGGATGTTGGCCTCGCGGCTGGTCACCACGTTCACACCCATCTGGGACAGGCTGTTCTGCACGCTGAAGACGGGCTCCTCGTTGCCCGGCACGATCGACGAGGAGAACAGCACGGTGTCGCCCTCGGAGAGGTTGATCTGCCGGTGCTCGCGGCGGGCCATCCGGGAGAGCCCCGCCATGGACTCACCCTGGGTCCCGGTCGTCATGACGACGACCTTCTCCGACGGGAGCTTGGCGGCCGTGTCCATGTCCACGATCACCTTGTTCGGATCGGTGAGCAGGCCCATCTCGAGGGCGATCTCCATGTTCCGGATCATCGACCGACCGGTGAGAGCGACCTTGCGACCGCTCGCGGCAGCGGCCGCGATGACGGACTGGACGCGGTAGACGTTGGACGCGAAGCAGGCCACCACGACGAGCTGACGCGCGTCGGAGATGAGCCGCTGGAGCGCGGGACCGATCTCCGACTCCGAGCGACTGACCCCCGGAGTGGTGGCGTTGGTCGAATCCATCAGCAGCAGGTCGACGCCCTCGTCGCCGAATCGCCCCATCTTGGGCAGGTCGGTGGGGCGCTTGTCCGTGGGCAGCTGGTCGAGCTTGATGTCGCCCGTCATCATCACCGACTGGCCACCGGCGCGGATGACCAGGCCGAGGCACTCGGGGATGGAGTGGTTGACGTCGAAGTAGCGCACCTCGAACTTGCCCAGGGTGCTCACGCTGGACTCGTCGACCTCGCGGAAGACCGGCTTGATGCGATGCTCGCGGCACTTCGCGGCCACCAGCGCGAGCGTGAACCGCGATCCGATGACCGGGATGTCCGGGCGCAGCTTGAGCAGGAACGGGATCGCCCCGATGTGGTCCTCGTGGGCGTGGGTCAGCACGAGCGCCTCGACCTGGTCCAGACGATCCTCGATGTGGCCGAAGTCCGGGAGGATGAGGTCGACGCCGGGCTCGGTCGAGCTCGGGAAGAGGACGCCGCAGTCGACGATGAGCAGCTTCGAGTCGTACTCGAAGGTCATCATGTTGCGGCCGATCTCCGTGACGCCGCCGAGCGCCACCATGCGCAGCGCACCCTTACGGGGCTTGGGCGGGCTGGGCAGGCGGACCGTCATGTCGCCGCCCTGCATGGTCTTCACGCCACCGAACTCGGCGGTGGAGGTGTCGCCGCGACCCCGGCCGCGTCCGCTGCGACCACGGCCGCCCTTCTGGCCGCCCGAGTTCTGGCCGCCGTTCTGGTCGCCGCCCGACGATCCGCCCTTGGCGCCCGAGGACGACCCCCTGCCCCGGCCACGCGATCCGCCCTTGGGCGAGTCCTTCTGGCCGCTGTCTTTCTGGCCGCCGTCCTTCGGGCCGTCGCCCTGCTGGTTCCTACCCTGCTGGGGCTGGTCCTGCCTACCCTTGGCCCGATCGGAGCGTCCCTGCCCCGCGTCTGCGGCGGGGGCGTCGGCTACCGGGGTGGGCTCGGTGAACTGCACGGCGGCCGTGGCCGCCGGCTCTCCCGAGGGCCGTCCCGCGGCACGTCGGGTGCGGCCGCGTCCGCGGCCGGTGGAGGTACTTTCCGTCATCTGGTGACTCCTGCTCTGTGCAGCAGCGCCGCGAGGGCGTCTCGCTGCTCGTCGGTTGGTGGTAACTGCGGGAGTCGCGGCACACCGGCCGGGACCCCGAGAAGTTCTAGTGCTGCTTTGGACATCGACACACCTCCGAGCGCCCGCTGGGCGTCGAAGAGCGGGAGGAGTCCGAGGTTGATACGTCGTGCCGTCTCGATGTCGCCACTCAGGTACGCACGGCGCAGGTCGACCAGCCGTGACGCGGCCACATGGCCGATCACGCTGACGAACCCGGTCGCTCCGACGGCCAGCCACGGGAGGTTGAGTTGGTCGTCCCCCGAGTAATAGACGAGGTCGCAGTGGGACATGACGGTGACGGCGTCGTGGAAGTCGCCCTTCGCGTCCTTGACCGCCACGATGTTCGGGTGGTCGGACAGACCGATCAGGGTGTCCGCCTGGATGGGGACCACCGATCTCGGCGGGATGTCGTAGAGCATCACGGGCCGGTCGGTCGCGTCGGCGATCGTCCGGAAGTGGACGTCCAGACCTGCCTGGGTGGGCTTCGAGTAGTACGGCGTCACCACGAGCAGTCCGTGCGCCCCGGAGGCAGCGGCCTGCTTGGCCGCGTGCACCGAGTGCGCGGTGTCGTACGTACCGACACCCGCGACGATCGTCGCCCGGTCCCCCACTTCGGCGAGGACGGTCTCGAGGACCGCGATCTTCTCCGCGTCGGTGGTGGTGGGCGATTCCCCCGTGGTGCCGGAGACGACGAGACCGTCGCACCCCGAGTCCACGAGATGCCGCGCGACACGTGCGACGGCCTTCAGATCGACGTAACCGTCGGACCCGAACGGGGTCACCATCGCCGTGACGACCGTGCCGAACGGCGCGGGGCGCCCTGTATCGGCGGGGGCCCGGCCACGGTCGGTCGGCGCTTGCCGGCCGACAGGGCCCCCGGTGGTCACGTGTGTCATGGTCTCCCAGACTACCCGCAGTACCCGGCAGACCCCGATTCCCACCCTGGGGGCGTCGTCATCCCTCGAGAACGTAGGGGCTGACCGCGATCTCCGAGCCGTCCTCCAGCGTGGCGATCTCGAAGTCCGAGAACACCGCCGGCGCCGCCTCGCGGAGACGACGGAGTACGTCGATCGCCAGGCCCCGGATCTCGGTGTCGGCGTGCTCGGTGGCGCGCATCCCGATGAAGTGGCGCCACGAGCGGTAGTTCCCCGTCACGACGATCCGGGTCTCGGTGGCGTTCGGTAGCACGGAGCGGGCGGCCTGCCGGGCCTGCTTGTGCCGCAGCATGGGGTTGGGTACGTCCGCGAACCTGTCCTCGAGTTTCGCCAACATCTCCGCGTAGGCGTCACGGGAGGCGTCGGTCGCGCGCCGGAAGATCTCGACGAGCTCGGGATCGTCCGCTATCGCCGGTGGGGGCACCACCTTCGAGTCGTGCTCGGGGACGAAGCGCTGGGACAACTGGCTGTAAGAGAAGTGCCGGTGCCGGATCAGTTCGTGGGTGCACGAGCGGGAGATCCCGGTGATGTAGAACGACACACTCGCGTGCTCGAACACCGACAGGTGCCCGACCTCGAGGATGTGCCGCAGATACCCGGCGTTGGTCGCGGTGCGCGGATTCGGCTTCTCCCAGCTCTGGTAGCAGGCCCGCCCCGCGAACTCGGCCAGCGCGGATCCGCCCTCGGCGTCCGTCTCCCACTCGACCTCGTCGGGCGGGATGAACTCGGTGTGCGCGACCAGGCGGACCTGCCGGCGGACGAGCTCGGACATCGCTTGACTCCTTCGATGATGTGCCCGGCGGTTCAGCCGAGCAGATGTGCGGCGACGGTGGCCGCGACCTCGGCGGCGGTGTCGAGATCCTGGCGTCCGGGTTCGCCGGTCAACCGGACTGCGGGGGCGACGGCCTGCAGTCCCCAGCCGGTGGCGATCCGTTCGACCGAGGTGACCGCTCCCGCGGTGTCGTTGTCCCCGTGCACGCACAGGGCGTACGGCCGGCCTGCCACCGCTCCTTCGCAGGTGTAGTAGGTGCGGTCGAAGAAATGCTTGAGCGCGCCGGACATGTACCCGAAATTGGCCGGGGTGAGCAGGACATAGCCGTCGGCACGCAGGACGTGGTCGTCGGTGGTGGCCAACGCGGGGACGGACTCGACCGCGATCCCTTCGAGTTCGGGATGGTCGAGACCGGTGACGAGTGCTTCGAGAATGCGTCGCAGGCGTGGTGACGGGGCGTGGTGCACGACCAGTACCGTGCTCATCCCAGCCCCTTCCCCGAGGTGAGTTCCGTCTCGCGCAGCCCGATGGCGGCCTTCATGACCTCCCGGGCGCGGACGCGGTCGCCGGCGTGGTCGTAGGCCCGCGCCAGCCGGTAGGTCGTCCGCCAGTCATCGGGGGCGGCCTGGTACTCGGCGCTGACCCGGTCGAACAGCGCGTCCGCCGCGTCATGCTGGAGCCGACCGGAGGGGCGTCGCTCCATGTCCGCGACATCGAGCTCGATCCCTTCCGCCGCGGCGGCGGCCGAGATCCTCTGGAGTTCGAGACCGTTGCGGACGATGGCCCAGGTCGCCCAGGCGCCGACGCCGGTGAGCAGGATGATCCCCGCCCCGAGCCCGCGCACGGCCAGATAGTCGGAGGCGCTGACCATCGACCAGCCGAGGTACAGCAGGTACCCGAAGGCCACGACCAGGCCCAGCGCCGTGAGGGCCATGACCAGGGGCTTGACGATGCGCTCCACGGCGGTGGTCCTAGAGGTCCATGAAGGAGTCGAGCCCGACGGTCAGGCCCGGGGCCCCGGCGATCGAGCGGACCCCCAGAAGCACCCCGGGCGCGAACGAGGTGCGGTCCAGCGAGTCGTGCCGGAGGGTGAGGGTCTCCCCCTGCGTCCCGAGCAGCACCTCTTGGTGGGCGACGAGGCCCGACAGTCGCACCGAGTGCACGCGGATCCCGTCGACGTCGGCGCCGCGGGCCCCGTCGAGTTCCGTGGACGTGGCATCGGGCGACGGCCCGAGCCCCGCCTCCCGGCGAGCCGCCGCCATCATGGCGGCGGTGCGGTGGGCCGTCCCCGACGGCGCGTCGGCCTTGTTGGGATGATGCAGCTCGACGATCTCGGCGGACGGGAAGTACTTCGCGGCCTGGACCGCGAACCGCATCATCAGAATGGCGCCGATGGCGAAGTTCGGCGCGACCAGTACACCGGTCCCGGGACTGTCCTCCAGCCACCCCCTGAGGGTGGTGAGACGGTCCTCGGTGAACCCGGTGGTGCCGACCACCGCGTGGATGCCGTTGGCCACGCAGTACTCGAGGTTGTCCATCACCACGTCCGGGTGGGTGAAGTCCACCACGACCTCGGCACCGGAGTCGACGAGCGCGTCCAGCGGATCGCCCTGGTCGACCTCCGCGACGAGTTCGAGGTCCTCCGCGTCACGGACGGCCTCACAGATCGCCGTCCCCACCTTGCCGCGTGCGCCGAGCACTCCGACCTTCGTCACCGTCATCGTCTCCTCACGTGGTCCTCGTCGAGCCCGTCCAGCCTATCCGCCGACGCGCCCGAGCAGTCCAGCCGCGCCGTCGCCGGGCATCCCGGGGCCGACCGCCGCCAGACACCACGGGGCGGACTCGTCGGTCCAGTAGGCGGCGACCTCGTCGCGGGTGACCCGACGGAGCCTGGCCACCGATTCCTCGACGGGGACCACCGTGTCGCGGTCCAGGAGGTGTCGACCGATCCGCGTCATGCGGGAGAGTGGATCGTCCAACCCGAGCCTGATCGACCCCGTGAGGTGGCCGATCGCCCGACCCACCTCGTCGGCGGCGGGCGGCGCGGCCAGCATCCCGGACACGACCTCGCCCACCTCGTCGCACAGTGCGTCCACCCGGTCGACCGGGGCGCCGGCCACCACCGTGAGCAGACCGGTCGGCCGGAACTGGTCCATCCCCGCGTAGACCGTGTATGCCAGACCGAGCTCCTCGCGGATGCGTTGGAACAACCGGGAGCTCAGTCCCCCGCCGAGAACCGCGGTGCCGACCTGCGCCGCGGCCCGGTCCCGGTGATCACGGGCCGGGGTTCTGCGGGCGAGGGCGATCAACGCCTGTTCGGAGTCGTCGTCCTCACCGGTGAGCACGGACGTCGCCGCCCACCCGGGGACCCCCGCGCCCGGTCCGGTGTCGCCACCGCCGGTCGCGGTCCCGAGATCGGCGCCGTCCCGCGACGTTCCGTGGCGGGAGACCGCCGCCGCCAGTGGCCCGGCGGCGATCCGGCGCACGAGGGCGTCGTGGTCGAGACGCCCGGCCGCCGCGACAACGACGTCGCCGGCACCGAGCATGCGTCGGTGGAATGCCCGTAGGGTCTCGGCGTCCAGTGCTTCCACCGACTCCTCGGTCCCGATGATCGGGCGGGCGAGCGGGTCGCTACCGAGGGCCGCGGTGGCGACCAGTTCGCAGGCGAGGTCCTCCGGGTCGTCCGCACGGCCGGCGAGCTCGTCGAGCACGATGTCACGCTCGATCTCGACGTCGGCGGGGTCACAGGACCCGTTGGCGACGACGTCCACCAGGACGTCCACCGCGGTGTCCAGCCCCTCGGCGGGGACGTGGACGTGATAGCAGGTGTGCTCGCGTCCCGTGAAGGCGTTGAGGTCACCACCCAGCAGGTCGATACGCTGGGACAACTCCAGACCGGACGCCGAGCTGGTGCGCTTGAACAGGACGTGCTCCAGGAAGTGCGCGGCGCCGTGTTCCCCGGGGCCCTCGTCCGCGGATCCGGACCCTATCCAGACCCCGACCGCCGCGGTGTGGCACCACGGTAGGTCTTCGGTCACCACACGCACGCCCGGGATCGACCGGTCCACGCGGATCGTCGGGTTCACGGCCCTTCCCTTCTGTCGACGAACGAGGCACGCACCCCGCGCGCGGGGTGCGTG
>NZ_JAALDN010000206.1 GCF_014144855.1 Dietzia maris
GGGGTGCCGGGCGCCGTGGGTGGCGGACCGGCGGGGTCTCAGTCGTCGGTGCCGGAGTCCGCGTCGGCTCCGCCGTCCGAGTCGTCACCGACCGGGACGAGACTGATCTTGCCGCGGTTGTCGATGTCGGCGATCTCGACCTGCATCTTGTCGCCGACGTTGACCACGTCCTCGACCTTGCCGACGCGCTTGCCCTGGCCCAGCTTGGAGATGTGGACCAGACCGTCGCGGCCCGGCAGCAGCGAGAGGAAGGCGCCGAACGGGGCGGTCTTCACGACCGTACCGAGGAAGCGCTCCCCGACCTTGGGCAGCTGCGGGTTGGCGATGGCGTTGATCTTGTCGATCGCGGCCTGGGCCGACTCGCCGTCCGTGGCCCCGATGTACACGGTGCCGTCGTCCTCGATCGAGACGGACGCGCCGGTCTCCTCGGTGATCGAGTTGATCATCTTGCCCTTGGGCCCGATGACCTCGCCGATCTTGTCGACCGGGACCTTGATCGCGATGATGCGGGGCGCGAACGGGCTGAGCTCGTCGGGCTCGTCGATCGCCTCGGCCATCACGTCGAGGATGGTGAGCCGGGCCTCGCGGGCCTGGGTCAGCGCGCCGGCCAGCACCTCGGACGGGATGCCGTCGAGCTTGGTGTCGAGCTGGAGCGCGGTGACGAACATGCCCGTGCCGGCGACCTTGAAGTCCATGTCGCCGAAGGCGTCCTCGGCCCCGAGGATGTCCGTCAGCGCGACAAAACGTCGTTCCGACTCACCGGCCTCGTTCGTGATCTCGTCGGAGACCAGGCCCATCGCGATACCCGCGACGGGGGCCTTGAGCGGCACACCCGCGTTGAGCAGCGACAGCGTCGAGGCGCAGACGGAGCCCATGGAGGTGGAGCCGTTGGAGCTGAGCGCCTCGGAGACCTGGCGGATCGCGTAGGGGAACTCCTCGACGCTCGGCAGGACCGGCATGAGCGCGCGCTCGGCGAGCGCGCCGTGGCCGATCTCGCGACGCTTGGGCGACCCCACGCGACCGGTCTCACCGGTGGAGTACGGCGGGAAGTTGTAGTGGTGCATGTAGCGCTTGCTGGTCTCGGGCCCGAGCGAGTCGATCTGCTGGGCCATCTTGACCATGTCGAGCGTGGTCACGCCGAGGATCTGGGTCTCACCGCGCTCGAACAGTGCCGAGCCGTGGGCGCGCGGGATGACCTCGACCTCGGCGGACAGCGCGCGGATGTCCCGCGTGCCACGACCGTCGATCCGGAAGTGGTCGGTGAGGATGCGCTGGCGCACGACCTTCTTGGTCAGCGACTTGAACGCGGCTCCCACCTGGCCGAGGCGGTCGGAGAACCGTTCGGTGAGCTGCTCGAGGACGGTCGCCTTGAGCTCGTCGGTCGCGACGTCGCGATCCTGCTTGTCGGCGATCTGCATGATCTCGGCGAGCTTGGTCTCGGCGATCTCGGCGACGGCGGCGTAGACGTCATCGGCGTACGGCGGGAACAGCGGGAACTCCCGCGGCGTGCCGGGCGCGGCGTCGGCCAGCGCCTGCTGTGCGGCGCACAGCTCGGCGATGAACGGCTTGGCGGCCTCGAGGCCCCGGGCCACGACGTCCTCGGTGGGGGCCTGCGCGCCCCCGGCGACCTTCTCGATCACGTCGTCGGT
>NZ_JAALDN010000207.1 GCF_014144855.1 Dietzia maris
GCGGCCCGGGGGCCAGCAGGGCCCCGGCCGCGTACCTCGCGGCGCGGTACGACTCGAGGAACCGCTCGGAGGGAGCAGCGGCGGCGATCGCGCGCCCACGGTGCAGCTCCGCACGGCTCGCCCGTCCGAGGGTTCCCACCGCTCCCCCGCCGGCCGTCCGCATCCTGTTCCTGGTGTCCATCTCCCCTGCACCTCCCCTTCTGCGCGCACGGTATCGCCGGGGTACGACACATCCGGACGCCCCGTATCCGCGCCCGTGATCAAATGGGGTGGATGGACACCGTGATCACCCGGCTCGACGCAGCCGACTTCCGAGACCGACTGCCCGAGGCTCTGGGGGTCTACGTCGACGCCATGGGCTACCCGCCGCAGGTGGTCCGCTCCCGGGCCGCGGCGTGGATGGAGCACAGCTACCGGGACGGCTGGTCGGGTGTGGCCGCGTTCGAGGCCCCGCGCCGACGCCTGCTCGGTCAGACCCGGGGGCAGCTCGTCGCCATCTGCTACGGCTATCACGGCGCTCCCGGGCAGTGGTGGTACGACCAGGTCTCCCGGGGACTGCGGGACCGGGACCGTGAGCTCCCGCCCGACTACGTGGAACTGACCGAGCTGCACGTCTCGCCGGGACTGCAGGGGCGCGGCATCGGCGCGACCCTCGTCAGGACGTTCCTGGCCGACCGGCCGGAGAGCACGGTGCTGCTGTCGACCCCGGAGGTCGACGGCGAGGACAACGCGGCCTGGCGCCTGTACCGGTCGTTGGGGTTCACCGATGTGCTGCGTTCGTATCGGTTCCAGGGGGACGCGAGACCGTTCGCCGTCCTGGCCCGATCGCTACCGCTCGCCGGGAACGGAGATCGGACGTGACCCCCCGGCATGACGTGGTGGTGGTCGGCTCCGGCCACAACGGACTGGTGTGCGCCGCCTATCTCGCCCGCGCCGGGCTCGACGTGCACGTGGTCGAACGGGACACGGTGATCGGCGGCGCCACGTCGACGGTCGAACGGTACCCGGGCCACCGCACCGACCGCGGGTCCTCGGCACATCTGATGATCCGCCACACCGGGATCCCGGAAGAGCTCGGGCTGGAGGCCCACGGACTGCGCTACGTGGACTGCGACCCGTGGGGCTTCGCGCCCGCCCCGCCGAGATCCGACGCGCCACCGATCGTCTTCCACCGTGACCTCGACGCCACGTGCGCCAGCATCGCCGCGGCCTGCGGTGAGGCCGACGCCGGCGCGTACCGGGAGTTCGTCCGCCGGTGGGACGTCCTGGCGGGACGGATGATGAAGGGGTTCGCGGTCCGCCCCACCGCCCCGGGTCTCGGTTCGGCGTTCCTCGGGGCCGACGACCTGCGCGATCCGTTCGGCGCGGTCCAGACCTTCCTGTCCTCCGGTGACGCGCTGCTGGACGCGATGTTCACCTCGGAGCGCCTCAAGGCGGCACTGTCGTGGTTCGGCGCGCAGTCGGGACCGCCGATGTCCCACCCCGCCACAGCCCCCATGATCGGGTTCGCCGCCCTGATGCACCGGATCCCGCCGGGGCGCGCGATCGGCGGTTCGGGCGCGCTCGCGGAGTCCCTCTCGGCCGCCGTCCGGGCGCACGGGGGGACGGTCACCGCAGGTGCCGGGGCCACCTCGATCCGGCGCTCCGGTTCGGGGTGGCGCGTCGACACCGAGGGCGGACGATCCCTGTACTGCTCGGCCGTCGTCGCCGCCTGCCACGTCCACACGACCCTGGACCTCCTCGCCGGCGAACTCCCGGCGGCGACGCTGGACGGGTGGCGGCGGCGGATCAGGCCCGGTTTCGGACTGGGGATGGCCGTCAGACTCGGGACCGATGCACTGCCCACGTATCCCGGCGTACCCACGAGCACCAGCGCCCACGGCCTGCAACTGCTCGTCACGGACCGACGGCACCTCGATCGCCGCTACGGCGTCGCCGCCGCGGGCGGCCTCGACGCCGATCCCGCCGTCCTGGCGATGAGCTTCAGCGCGCTCGACCCCTCGCTGGCTCCGGAGGGCCGCCACGAGCTGACACTGTGGTCACAGTGGCACCCGCGCCACCTGGCCGACGGCCGTGGCTGGTCGGAGGAGGGCGCCGCGGAGGCCGACCGGATCATCGCCGTCGCGGACCGCTTCGCGCCGGGGTTGGCCGACTCGATCGTCCACCGTCACGTCCAGACCCCCGAGGACCTGGAGACCGAACTCGGGCTGATCGGCGGGAACGTCATGCACGTGGAGATGTCCCTCGACCAGATGCTGCCGATGCGTCCCCACCCCGATCTGCGCGGTCACGCCGTGCCCGGGGCCGACGGCGTGTTCCTGGCGGGGGCCTCGACCCACCCCGGTGGCGGTGTGATCGGGACCAGCGGCAGGACGGTGGCGCGGCTCGTGACCCGCCGACTCGGCAGGTCGGCGCGGCGACGGCGGGGATCACGGGCACAATGACCGCCGTGACCCCGCCCCATCCGACAGCGAACGCCCCCACGAGCAGTGGCCGCTCCCGACTGCCCCGGCGACTGGCGGGCCTCACGGCCCTGGCCACCCTCCTGGTGCTCCTGTCCGGGTGCCTCCAGCTGAACGCCCAGATGAGCGTCCGCAAGGACGACACCGTCTCCGGCCGGATCCTCGTGGCGGGTGACCAGCCCGCTCAGGCGGCCGCGCTCGACCGGATCACCACGCCGTCCGGGCTCGAGCAGAAGGTGCGCATCACCCCCTACTCAGCGGACGGTTTCACCGGCCGCGAGATCTACTTCACCCAGTTGACGTTCGCGGAGGTCGACACCCTCACCCTCGCGATCGACATCGAGGGGGCACGGCCGTACAGCCTGGGCTTCCGCCGCAGCGGCGACACGGTGTCGTTCAGCGGATCGGTGGACCTGTCCCTGCTGCCCGCCGACCGCGCCGAGACGGCGACCACCCGGGTCGACCTGACCTTCCCCAACCGCATCAAGGAGACCAACGGCACCATCGGGGCCGGCAACTCCGTCAGCTGGTCCCCGGCTCCGGGGTCCATCACGCGGATGCAGGCCTCGTCGTCGTATCCCGACCCGGCCGCACGTGGGTTCGCGGTGTGGATGATCGTCGGGATCGGCGCCGCCCTGCTGGTGTCCATCGGGACGATCCTGGCCGCCCGGACGTCCAGGGCCCGTGCCGACCGGCTGGTGCGCTGACCCGAGCCGCACCCCCACCGGGGCGGATCAGATCCTGCCGGCCGCCACCCCGGGGGCGGGGGCCATCGACAGGTTGGTGAGGACCTCGTGGGTGGCCTTGGAGAAGTTCAGGGTGTTGAAGTGCAGGCACGGGACACCCTCGGCGATCAGTCGCTCGCACATGCGGGTGGTGAGATCGATCCCGACCTCACGGACCGCCGCCCGGTTCTCCTCGGGCCCGTCCCCGGCCGCGGTCCGGAGCCGCTCGGCCAGGTCGTCGGGCAGGGCGCAGCCCGAGAGCTCGACCATCCGCTGGACCTGCCGCAGACTCGTGACCGGCATGAGTCCGGGGATGATGGGCTTGGCGCCCTGCTCCGGGTCGGCGGCGACGGCGCGATCCCTCAGGCGCAGGTAGTGCTCCACGTCCCAGAACATCTGGGTGATCGAGTACTCGGCGCCGGCCCGGAGCTTGTTCACCAGGATCTCGGAGTCGTGCTCGAGGTCCCGGGCCCGGTAGTGCCCCTCGGGGAAGGACGCCACCCCGACGTGGAAGCCCCCCACCTCGTGGATCAGACGGACGAGCTCCTCGGCGTAGTGCAGCCCCTCCGGGTGAGCCGTCCACTCGCCCAGCGGGTCCCCGGGCGGGTCCCCGCGCAGGGCGAGGATGTTGGACACCCCGACCTCGCCGTACATGCGGATCATGTCGGTGAGTTCGGCGACCGTGTGGTCCACCGCCGTCAGGTGCGCGATCGGCAGCAGGTCGGTCTCACGGACGAGCCGCTCGACGACCCGGACGGTCCGGTCCCGCGTGGATCCGCCGGCCCCGTAGGTGACCGAGACGAACGCCGCCCCGAGGTCGGAGAACACGGTGGCGGCGCGCCAGAGTCGGTCCTCGGCGGCCTCGTCTCGCGGCGGGTAGAACTCGACGGAGAACGGAACCCTCGGGGTGGTCGACGTCGCGATCCGCTCCACGATGCTCGGGTGCCGGCCGCCGTCCGTCGGGTCGGAGTCGGGTAGCTGGGTCACCCGACCAGGGTAGCCCGACGCGCACCACGTCCGGCCGCCGCCCGACGACTAGGATCGTCGGCGACGAGGGCGGCCGGACACCGGCGCCCGGAAGGGATGGTGCCCGTGGTCTCGGCGACTCGCCCCGACGACGGAGAACGCGTCCTCGACGCGCTCCGCCGACTCATCGACGAACGGCGCACGGTCGTGGCGGGGATAGACGAGCGGGTCGACCGCCTGGCCGGCCTGCTCTCCGACTTCGTCCTCGACGGCGGCAAACGGATGCGACCGCGGTTCGCCCTGGCCGGCTGGGCCGCCGCGAGCGACACGGACGCTCCCGCCCCGGACGAGGTCGTCACCGCCTGCGCCGCCCTCGAGCTGATCCAGGCCTGTGCGCTGGTCCACGACGACATCGTGGACGCCTCGGACACCCGGCGAGGCCGCCCCACCGTCCACCGGACGATCGAGGCCGCGCACTGCAACGAGGGTTGGGACGGGGACGCGGCCCGCTACGGCGTCTCCCAGGCCATCCTCGTGGGCGACCTGGCCCTGACGTGGGCCGACGAGATGTTCGTGACCTCCGGGGTACCCCCCGAGGCCCTGGCCCGCGCGCTGGGTCCCTGGTACGCCATGAAGACAGAGGTCCTGTCGGGGCAGATGCTTGACATCCTCGCCGAGGCCTCGGGCGCCACAGACGAGCTCACCCCGGCCCGGGTGAACCGCTTCAAGACCGCGGCCTACACGGTGGAGCGGCCACTGCACATCGGCGCCGAGCTGGCGGGTGCCGGGGCGGAGACCGTCTCGGCCCTGCGGGAGTTCGGGGTGGCCGTGGGCCAGGCGTTCCAGTTGCGGGACGACATGCTGGGCGTGTTCGGCGACCCGGAGGTCACCGGCAAGCCCTCCGGGGACGACCTGCGGGAGGGCAAGCGCACCCTGCTGCTCGCCCGTGCGACCGCCCTCGCCCCCCGCCCGGACGCCGAGTTCCTCCTCGGCGTCCTCGGGACGCAACCCGACGCGGCCACGCTCGAACGCGCGCGCAGCATTCTCGTGGAATCCGGTGCCGTGGTCTCGGTGGAGGCCGAGATCGACGCGTTGACCACCCGCGCCCTGGACGCCGTGGCCTCCGACGCGATCAGCGACCACGGGCGGGACACGCTGCGGGCACTGGCGGAGGCCGCGACCCGCAGGCGGGCTTGATCCGTGCAGGGAGCGACCGGACCCCGGCCGGAGACGACCACCTCGTCGTCGTCACCATTGTCGTCATCACCGCCGTCATCACCGCCGTCGTCACCGTCATCATCACCGTCGCCGTCGACACCATCGTCGCGGATCCGCCGGGCGACCACCGCGACGACCGCCTCGGCCCGCGCCGCCCTGAACGGCCCCTCCGGTCCGGCACTGTGGCGCGGCGTCCTCGGCTCGGTCCTGCTCACCATCGCCGGATTCGGCGCGGGCGCCCTGCCCGTGGACGGCGG
>NZ_JAALDN010000208.1 GCF_014144855.1 Dietzia maris
TACGGCGCTGACCGCGGCCGGCGGGCAGCTCATCGGCGTGCTCGGGGCGGTCGCCGTGATCGTCCCCGGCGACGCGGTCGGCTGGGAGTGGGCCACGGAGCTGTCGGTGGTGCTGGACGTCGGCTGCTCGACCGCGGTGATCGCCGTGCTCGCCGCCGCCACGGCCACCCTTGTCTCGCCCTGGCGACTGCGCGCGCGGGCGCTGCTCTACGGCTATGTGATCGTGTCGTTCCTGTTCGTCGGGAGCCTGGCCGACCTCACCCACCTCGTCGCGTTCGTGGTGTTCCTCGCCGTCGGCGAGCGGTTCTTCTCCGGCACCGAACACGGCCTGCGGCCGCGGACGCGACGGGAAACCCGGCTCGTGGTGTCGGCGGGCATGTGGTTCATCGCCGCGGTCCACGTGGTGGTGTACTTCCTGCCCTCCGACGGCCCCCTCGGACCCACCGAGGCCGAGGACGTGAACCTGGTCGGCATGCTCCTGTCCGTCCTCATCGCCGCGGCCACGGCGGAGCTGCTGCGCCGTGGCTACCGGGCAGCGTGGGGCGTGGCCCTCGCCTATGCCCTGGTCACCGCGGTGGTCACCCTCGTCGTCACGGTCCTGGTCGTCGCCGCGGACTTCGAGTCCCTCGGCGCCGTCACCCTCGGTACCGGTCTGCTCTGGGTGGGCGAGGCCGTGCTGCTCGTGGTGGGCCGGGGCGCGTTCGGCGTGCGGGTGCGGCGACGGGTGACCGGGTCGCGCGTCCATTCCGACGACGTGGTGGAGCGCGTCCGTGAGCTCATCCGGCGCCACGGCGGCAGCACGATGTCGTGGATGATCACGTGGCAGCCGATGAACTACTTCTTCGGCGGAGGCGACAGCACCGCGGGACCCGACTCGGCGGGCGTCGTGGGGTACCGGATGCACGTCGGCACCATCATCGCGCTGGCCGACCCCGTCGCCGACCCCGCCGACCGCGACGTGCTGCTGAGCTCGTTCGTCGACTTCGCCGAAGCGCAGGCCGCCGTCCCGTGCCTGTTCTCGGTGTCCGGCGAGACGGCGGATCGGATGCGGGCGCACGGGTGGCGGGCGCTGCAGATCGCCGAGGACACCATCATGGATCTGCCCGACCTGGCTTTCACGGGCAAGAAGTGGCAGAAGATCCGCTCCGCGATGAACAAGGCGGACAAGAGCGGCACCACCTACGTCTCGGGGCTGCTGCGCGAGCAACCCGCGGCGGTGCTGGCGCAGGTGCGGGAGATCTCCGAGCAGTGGGTCGGAGACAAGGAACTGCCGGAGATGGGCTTCACGCTCGGCACGGTCGAGGAGGCGCTCGACGACGACGTCCGCATCGCGCTGGCCGTGGACTCCGGCGGGGTGGTCCAGGCGGCGCTGTCCTGGCTGCCGGTCTACCGCGGCGAGCCCGACGGTGGCGTGCGCGGCTGGACCCTGGATCTCATGCGCAAGCGCAACGGCCCCGGCGCGAACAACATGGTCGAGTTCCTCATCGCCCGCTCCGCGCTGGAGTTCAAGGACGAGGGCGCCGACTACGTCTCGTTGTCCGGTGCCCCGTTGGCGCGTAGTGGCGACGACGACGAGGTGGCCGTCCTCGACCGCGGACTCGATCTGCTGGGTCAGGCACTCGAGCCCTACTACGGGTTCCGGTCGCTCCACCAGTTCAAGTCGAAGTTCAATCCGAGGATCGAGCCCGTCTACCTGTGTTTCCGCGACGAGGCGGACCTGCCGCGGATCGGGGTGGCGATCGGCCGGGCGTACCTGCCGGGAGCGACGACCCGCCAGCTCGCGGCCCTGGCCCGCTCGGGCCCCTCGGAGACCGTCGACGTCTGACGTCCCGGGGCAGGGAGGGGCGGGGCACCCCACTGCGCCCTGCCCGCCCCCCGGCATCCGCTCCTGCGCCTGGCGT
>NZ_JAALDN010000209.1 GCF_014144855.1 Dietzia maris
GGCAGGCCGCGGGCGGCGTACCAGGAACGCACCCCGTCCAGGTCCTCGCAGTCGGCCCACGGCAGGACGGGCACCGCCGAGTTCCCGCGGTAGGACCAGTCGTCGCCGGCGCGGCAGAACCAGCCGTCGACCACCTCGTACTCCGGTCCGGGCCACGCCAGGGCGCCGGCGTACTCGTGCGCCCGGATGTCGCGGGCCCGCACCGGCCGCGGCGGGATCACCTTGAGCACCGCGATGTCGGCGTCCGCGATCCGCACCTGCTCACCGGACTCGCGGGCCACGACCAGTTCCGGCTCGAGCTCCACCACGCGACCGATGACGTCCGTGTACAGATGCGAGGTCTGGCCCGCCTCCAGGTGGCGACGCACCACCACGCGATCGCCCACCGCCACCCGGCGGCCGGCGTTCCACCGGGACCGTTCCGACAGGCCCCGGTCCTGCTCAGCCATGGTCGGTGCCGACCTCGTCGTCGTAGTCATTGTCGTTGTCGTTGTCGTGGTCGTCATCGTCTTCATCGGCGAACGGGTCCGGGTCGGAGGCCGGATCCCAGCTCAGGCCGGGCACGCCCCACCCGACGTCGCGGATATGGCGCTTGGCGGCCTTCCGGTTCCGTCCGATGAGGCCGTCGGTGTAGAGGAAGCCGTCGAGGTGGCCCACCTCGTGCTGCAGGCAGCGGGCGAACAGTCCGTACCCCTCCACCGAGACGGGCTCGCCGTGCTCGTCGGTGCCCGTCACCCGCGCCCACCAGGCGCGACCGCGCGGGAAGTTCACCGCCGGGACGGACAGGCAACCCTCGAGGTCGTCCTCCGGATCCGGCATGGTCTCCGGGATCTCGGACGTCTCCAGGACCGGGTTGACCACGCATCCGCGCCGGTTCAGCCAGCCGCCGCGCGCCTCGACCTCCTCGCGGGTCACGCCCTCGCCGTCCTCGGTGTCCAGGTCGGGGCAGTCGTAGACGAACAGCCGTTTGCGCACGCCGATCTGGTTGGCGGCCAGGCCCACCCCGTTGGCGGCGTCCATCGTGTCGTAGAGGTCCTGCACCAGCGCCGCGAGTTCCTCGGGGGACTCGGTGACGGGCTCGGTGGGGGCGTGGAGCGCGGGATCGCCGAGGATGACGATGGGACGGACGGCCATGGTGGTCGATTCTAGAGCGCCGGACATGGCGACGTGTCGGAGGCGTGTGGTTCACTACGGGGGAATCACAACGGTGTACTTCAGCGTCGTGGTTGTCAGAGGTCGTCAGTCGTTGTCAGAGGTCATCACGGTCAGGAGGCAGGCACATGGGTCGGTCAGCCACCGCGGCACGCGAGGTGCAGGGCGAGAAGGACCGCGAGCAGGGGACGGCCGAGCTCCACGCCGCCGACCCCGTCCTGTCGGAACGAGACCGGGCCATGCTCGAGTTCGAGCGGCAGTGGTGGAAGTTCGCCGGCTCCAAGGAGGAGGCGATCCGGCAGCAGTTCGACATGTCCGGTACGCGCTACTTCCAGATCCTCAACGATCTCATCGACCGCCCCGAGGCCCTGGCCGCGGACCCGCTCCTCGTCAAGCGGTTGCGCCGGATGCGTTCCAGCCGACAGAAGGCACGCGCGGCGCGCAACCTGGGAATGCGGCTCGACTGACCTAGACTCGGCGGCGTGAGCTCCCAGTCCGGAAACCCGCAGTACGACAGCCCGCAGCCCGGCGATGCCGAGTACGGCGATCCCGAGTACGGCGGCGCGCACGGCGCCGACGACCCCTACGCGCAGGGCGACGGCCCGGCCATGGACGAGCCGACCGGCCCGCCGTACCGCGCCATCGCGATGGTGCTGCTCGCCGCGGTCGTGCTGGCGGTCGGCGTCG
>NZ_JAALDN010000020.1 GCF_014144855.1 Dietzia maris
GCCGGTGCCGACGTCGAGTACACGCCCGTTCCGGGCGAGCACATCCTGGCCGCCTACACCGCGGTGGGCCCGGCGCTCGACTGGGTCGACGACCGCGCCCGCGGGGTCCCGTTCACCACCGGCTGCCGATAGCGTCACCAGCGGTCGGGCGCGCCGGGGGCGTTGCGGACGTCACGCCGGGGCCGTCGCGGGGTGGGTCGGGAGCCGCTGAGCGGTACCCTCGACCCTGTGAGCACCGCCCAGAACAGCCTCCCCGGCCAGCCCTCCACCACCACCGTCTCCCTGGACACCGAACTCAAGCGCCTCACCGGCTGGGGGCGCACCTCCCCCGCGATGAGCCACGTGCTCACCCCACGGTCCGTGGAGGAGATATCGGCGGCCGTGGCGGCGGTCAACGACGCCAACGCGTCGAGCCCCGCCCACCTGCGACGCGGTGTGGTGGCCCGCGGGCTCGGTCGCTCCTACGGCGACAGCGCCCAGAACTCCGGTGGTCTCGTGCTGGACATGAGCCACTTCAACCGCATCCACGAGCTCAACGCCGAGAAGGCGCTGGCCGTGGTGGACGCGGGCGTGAACCTCGACCAGCTCATGCGCGCGGCCCTACCGTTCGGCCTGTGGGTTCCGGTGCTGCCGGGCACCCGGCAGGTCACCGTCGGCGGAGCGATCGGGCACGACATCCACGGTAAGAACCACCATTCGGCCGGGTCCTTCGGCAACCACGTCACCCGCATGGAACTGCTCGTCGCCGACGGCCGGGTGCTGACCCTGGAGCCGAGCGGTACCGCCGACGACCCGGAGGGCACCCTGTTCTGGGCCACGGTCGGCGGCAACGGCCTGACCGGCGTGATCCTCAAGGTGTGGATCGCCATGACCCGCACCGAGACCGCCTTCTTCCTGGCCGATTCCGATCAGACCGGGTCGCTCGACGAGACGATCGCCCTGCACACCGACGGTTCCGAGTCGAAGTACACCTACTCCTCGGCCTGGTTCGACGCGATCAGCGCGCCGCCGAAGCTCGGCCGGGCAGCCGTGTCCCGCGGGTCGCTGGCCACCCTCGCCGAACTCGAGGAATACGCGCCCAAGCTGGCGAAGAACCCCCTGGCGATGGACGCCAAGCCGCTCATCACCTTCCCGGACATTTTCCCCAACGGGCTCGCGAACAAGTACACCTTCGGCCCCATCGGCGAGGTGTACTACCGGCTCGGGGTCACGTCCCGGAACCAGATCAAGACGCTGCCGGCGTTCTACCACATGCTCGACCTGTTCTCCGAGTGGAACCGGGCCTACGGGTCCAAGGGATTCCTGCAGTACCAGTTCATCGTCCCGCCCGGCGAGGTCGAGGGCTTCAAGGAGATCATCGGCGACATCCAGCGCTCGGGGCACTACTCGTTTCTCAACGTCTTCAAGCTCTTCGGCCCGGGAAACCAGGCGCCGCTGTCCTTCCCCATGGAGGGATGGAACGTCTGCGTGGACTTCCCGATCAACAGCCGGCTCAACACGTTCGTCAACGAACTCGACGCCAAGGTCATGTCGATGGGCGGCCGCCTGTACACGGCCAAGGACTCCCGCGTCCCGGCCGAGCGCTTCCACGCGATGTACCCTCGGATCGATTCGTGGATCGCCACCCGCCGGGGGATCGACCCGAACGGCGTGTTCGTCTCCGACATGGGGCGTCGCCTCGAGCTGATCTGACGGTCGACCGGGGCGGGGCCTCCCCGCCGCCGCCGCCCGGCTCCACGGCCGCGACGCGCCTCCGCCGGGGGACCG
>NZ_JAALDN010000210.1 GCF_014144855.1 Dietzia maris
AGCGAACCATCCGGACCCGTCAGATCCCCGAGGGAGCCGGCCGGCAGGTCACCGGCATCCGGCAGACCAGCAGTGTCCGAACCGAGGTCAACGGCGAGGTCGAGGGCGAGGTCGCCGGAACCGAGGGCGGCCCCGAGGTCCACGCCGAGCTCAGCACTACCCTGCGCGTTGGCGACACCCGGCAGGGTGCCCATGGCGAGTCCGGCAGCCGCGATGACGGCCAGCATGCGCTTCGAGTTGTTCATAGGAATTGCCTTCCTGTTGTCGTTGACGACGCGGCGATTCGGAATCTCCCCCTGCTCGCCGGCCCGGCACGTGGCCTTGACCACCCGCCGTTCGATCGTGTCATCACCATATCGAGGTAATACTCAGGGCTGTTACACCACGCTCTTCTATGACACAGCAACACGCCAACGATGGGCGGTTGGCCAACCTCGCAGCTAGACGCCAAATCGGGCCCCACACTGGCGTTCTCGGCCCACGACCTCGGCATATGTAAGTATTAAGAAATAAACTCGCTTTAACTGATTACTGGCAATTGCCCGTTGGGTGAGTTTAATCACACATTCGGGTGGTGGCGCCGTCAAGGAGTCCAAGACTGGGCGGAGTTGAACCACGCCGACCGAAGTTGAGGTTAACCTCGGATTATCCCCAACCTTCAGGAGCGTCATGGCATCGAGCACCACCGGAGTCCTCTTCCCCACCGATTCCTCCGGGAGCCGCTCGACAGGACGGCTGGCCAAGGACGTCGTCGCGGACGCACTCTCCACCGTGGACCCGGCCGCCTCCGAGCGCGTCCACCGGATCAAGGACTGGCGTAAGGGCTACATCGAGCCCTTCACCGAACTCGTCAGCGCCGGGGTGTCCGACCAGGCGGCCTGGGACGGCGTCGCGCGGGCCGCCCTCGAGTCGCTGCAGTCCCGCATGGTCGGCGTGCACGACACAGCCGGGCAGTCCGTGGAGACCCCGATGTCGGACTACCTCGCCGTCGTCGCCCCCACCAACACCCCGACGACCGACACGATCCAGGGCACGGCGACCCCGGTCCGCGAGCTGTCCATCCCCTTCCGCGGCGAAGAACTGACCGGCGACCTCCTGCGCGCCCGGCTCGACAAGTGGGTTGCGGCCGGTGTGATCGAACCCAGCTGCGCCGACGCACTGAAACTCGTGCAGGACAATCCCCAGTGGCTCTCCCTGCCCGGCCGCGCCATGCTCGTCCTGGGCCTCGGCTCGGAGATGGGACCTGCTCGCCGCCTCCTGCAGTGGGGTGCCGACGTGATGGGCGTCGACCTGCCGTCGAGTCCGGCGTGGGAGCGCTTCCGCGAACAGGCATCGACATTCGCCGGGCGCCTGCACGTCCCCACCGGACCGGACGGCCGCCCCGGCATCGACCTGCTCACCCAGCTCCCCGAACTCGCGGCATGGGCCAGGGCCGCGGCCCCCGCACCGCTCACCGTGGGCAGCTACTTCTACGCGGACGGCGGAACCCACGTCCAGCTCTCCTCCGCGGCGGACGCCCTCGTCGTCGACCTCCTCCGCGACAACACCGCCGACGCGCTCGCCTACCTCGCCACCCCGATGGACACCTTCGTCGTCCCCCCGAACGTCCGGGAGGCCGCCAACGCGGCACTCGCGTCGCGCAAGATCACCGACGTCAAGCGACTCGTCGGTTCCGTCGCCCGCGGCAAGGTCTTCGCCCGCAACTACCCCGCCGGCCACGGCCCGGCGGTGCACGACGCCCTCGTCCCCCAGCAGGGGCCCAACTACACCCTGGCCAAGCGGGTGCAGCGCTGGCGGGCCACCACCGCGTTCGCCGACGGACACACCGTCTCGGTCAACGTCGCCCCCGCCACCGACACCCACTCGGTGACCAAGAACAAGATCCTCGCCGCCACCTACAAGGGCGCCCACGCCTTCGGCATCGAGATCTTCGCGCCCGACACCTCCGCCGCCCTGCTCGCCGCGCTGATGGTCCACGACCTCAACGTGGGCCGGCCGCAGGTGGACGTGCAATGGCAGCACGAGTCGTCGGGAGCGGCATCCGGCGGATTGTGGCGTCAGCCGTACCTGCCACGGACCGCCCTGCCGGTGGCCGCGCTGATCGGTACCGTCAAGAGGTAGGAGCACGAACCGCGCCGCCGCCGGGACACCTGACACCGACCCCTGACACCGAGACATCTAAGGACGCCGCCATGCCGAACCCCTTCGCCAAAGGCTGGAACTACCTCAAGGCCTCGCTGGACAAGTCGGTCGACGACAACGCGGACCCCAAGATCCTCGTGCGCCAGGCGATGAACCACGCGCGCGACCAGCACAAGTCGGTGTCCGACCAGGCGGCCGCGGTGATCGGCAACGCCAAGCAGCTCGAGATCGCCATGGGCACCAAGTCGCGGCAGCTCGAGGAGGTGCAGGGACAGATCCGTCAGACGCTGCAGGTGGCCGAGCAGGCGCGCGCCGAGGGCGACACCGCCCGCGCCCAGCAGTTCGACACCCAGGCCGAGCAGCTCGCCGGGCGGCTGGTGGCGCTGGAGCAGGACCTGGACCACACCAAGCAGCTGCACGGCCAGGCGGTGCAGGCCGCAGAGCAGGCCAAGCAGGCGGTGAAGGAGTCCGAGCACCGGCTGCGCGAGACGCTGGCGCAGGAGGATCAGCTGCTCCTGCAGGCCACCCAGGCCGAGATGCAGCACCGGACCACCGAGTCCATGACCTCCCTGCAGGGCGCCGGCGGCGGCAACTCCCCGACCTTCGACGAGATCCGCGCCAAGATCGAGGGCCGCTACACCACCGCACTGGGCAAGCAGGAGCTCGCCGAGGCGACCGGCGCAACATCGACCGCACAGCTCGACGCCGCCGCGTTCACGCGCGAATCCGAGGGCAAGAGCAAGCTCGAGCAGATCCGCGCCTCGATGGGGCTCGACTCGGGTTCCGACTCCGGTGCCGACCGCCAGCTCACCGGAGGCGAGGGGCAGTCCGGGTCGTCGGCGGGGTCGCCGGCGGCGTCGTCCACCGGCCAGGCCGGGGCGCCCGGCCAGGCGGACCCGGAGGCACCGAGGGACCCCGACGAGGCGACCGACCAGCCGAGCCCCGAGGACCTCTCCGGCCCCACGCTCCCCCGGGACACCAGGGAGTAGATTCCTGCTC
>NZ_JAALDN010000211.1 GCF_014144855.1 Dietzia maris
CCGGCCCACACCCGAGCTGCCCGGCGTCCGGGCCACCGCCGCCCGGCCCCGCAGGCTGCGTCGCCGTCAGTGGGTGGCGGCCCGGGCGGTGCAACTGGGCACCGAGGCCGGCCTGCTCACCCGGGACGGACTCACCGGACGGCGGGCCATCAAGAGGACGACTTTCTATCGTCATACCGAGCCATGGAGGCTCGTGTCGCCCTGAGCGGCGGCATCACCGGCGCCGGTCGGTCCGGCGCGTCCGGCCACTCCTCCGTCAGCTCCGGCTCGACGGCGGGATTGCGGACGGTCGGCGGCAGCGTGGCGAGGGCCGAGATCTTGCTCAGCCCCGCGACCTGCATCATGTCCACCAGGATCGAGCGCAGCTGGGCCAGCATGACGGTCTCGGTCAGGCCCGACCCCGTGATCAGCTCCCGCTTGGCGCGCGACGCGACCGCCCGCAACTCGCGGTGGACCTCGGCGTCCGTGGGTGCATCGGAGTCCGCGGCCACACGCCGTGTGAGCACCTCCAGAGCGCCGGCCAGCGCCGCGATCAACGAACTCAACGCGGGCGGTACGTCCACCTGATCGTCCGCCGCCACGATCGCCCGACGCGCGAGGACACGGATGTTGCGGATGCCGTTGTCCAACGGGTTGAGCATCGCCGTGAGGACGATCTCCTCCGGACGCCGACGCCGGTAGAACGGGGAGATCCGCACCAGTTCCCGCGCCCCAGCGAGCTGCTCGGAGATCGCATCGACGGCCGGCTGCGTGTCACGGGCCTCCTGCAGGGCGGAGCGGATGAGCTCCGAGTCGCGCCGCTCCAACCCGTCCGCGACCTCGGCGAGCACCGACGACGCCACGCCCAGCAGCGACGCCGCCTCCCGGCGGGCGCGGCGCAGGGGATGGACGGGCATGAGTGCCATCGCGGCCAGCGCGACCACCCCGCCCACGGCAGCATCGAGCATCCGCTCGTAGCCGCCCGCGCTGCCCGGCGGCAGAATCGTGGCCACGAGGATCGCCGACGAGGCCGCCTGGGTGCCTGTGATCGCCCCGCGGTCGACGAACACCGCCGCAGACATCGCCAGGATCACCACCAGCGCGATCTGCCACGCCCCGGAGCCGATCTCCCGGATCAGCAGGTCACCGAACCCGACGCCGACGATGACGCCGAGCACCAACTCGACACCCCTCCGGACGCGACGCCCCATACCGGTGCCCAGGGCGATGGCGGCCGCGATGGGCGCGAAGAAGGGCGCCGAGTGGTGCAGCACGTCGTGCGCGAGGAACCAGGCCAGTCCCGCGGCGAGACCGCACTGCAGGATCGGCAGGAACGCGTAACCGAGTCGCCGGGCGCGCGCCCTCAGCGGGCCCGGCAGCGCGGCGTAGACGCCCAGCGCGCGGGCGTCCAGTCGGTCACGCCAGGCCGAGAGACGCGGCGGCGTGCGGGTCTGACTCATTGACCAGGTCCAGACAACGGATGTACTCGTCCTCCTCACCGATCGACTGCGCGGCGCGGGCCAGCGCGGCGACGCAACGGAGGAAGCCGCGGTTGGGTTCGTGGTCGTACGGCACCGGCCCGAAGCCCTTCCAGCCGTGGCGCCGCAGCTGGTCCAGCCCGCGGTGATACCCGGTGCGGGCGAACGCGTAGGCGCTGATCACCTCGCCGGAGTCGAGTGCGCGCTCCGCGAGCTCGGCCCACGCGATCGAGGCGGTGGGGTGGGAGGCCGCCACGGTGCGGGGATCCTCCCCCGCGGCGACGGCGGCCTCCGCCTCCGGGTCACCGGTGAGACGGGTGGGCGGGGGGCCGAGGAGATCTCCGAACTGGGTCATGCCCCCATTGTCCACTAATCCGCCGCATCGCCTCCCCTGCCCCCATTTGCTAAGGTCGAGGGCATGCGGCGCCCCGGACGGGGCGCCGTGCGCTCGTCGCGGGCAGTGGTTTCACGCCCCTTCGGAGTGATAGTGGTCCCGGTGTCGAGGCCCCGTTACGCGGACTCATCCAGTCCCCGCGTCGGACGAGCTTCCACCGGCACCAGTCGGAGCGAACGAACAGGTCGAACGTGGGCCGGAAGGAAGACTGTGTCTAGACAGCGTATTGCGATCATCGGAGCCGGGCCGAGCGGAATGGCCGCCCTCAGGGCGTTCGAATCGGCCCAGCGGTCCGGGGCCAAGATCCCCGAGATCGTGGCCTACGAGAAGCAGGACGACTGGGGCGGCCAGTGGAACTACAACTGGCGGTCCGGCACTGACAAGTACGGCGAGCCGGTCCACTCCTCCATGTACCGCAACCTCTGGTCGAACGGCCCCAAGGAGGCGCTCGAGTTCGCCGAGTACACGTTTGACGAGCACTTCGGCAGGCCCATCTCGTCGTATCCGCCGCGTGAGGTCCTGTGGGACTACATCGACGGCCGGGTCCAGGGGTCCGACGTCAAGGACAAGGTGCAGTTCTCCACGGCCGTCCGTTGGGTGGACTACGACCGCGATCTGGACACCTTCACTGTCACCGTGGAGAACCTCAGGTCCGGCAAGACGACCTCGTCGGAGTTCGACCGCATCATCGTGTCCACCGGCCACTTCTCCTACCCGAACCTGCCGGACTTCAAGGGCATCGGGACGTTCCCCGGGTCGATCCGCCACGCCCACGACTTCCGCGGAGCGGAAAAGCTGGCGGACAAGCGCGTGCTGCTGATCGGCGCCTCCTACTCCGCGGAGGACATCGGCGTGCAGGCCTTCAAGATGGGCGCCCGGTCGGTGACGATCTCCTACCGCACCGCCCCCATGGGCTACGACTGGCCGGACGGGATGGAGGAACTACCGCTCGTCCAGCGGTTCGACGGCGAGACCGTCCACTTCACCGGCGGCCAGACCCGCGAGTTCGACGCCGTGATCCTGTGCACCGGCTACCTCCACAAGTACCCGTTCCTGCCGGCGGACCTGGCCCTGCAGTCGCCCAACAACATCTACCCCGCGGGGCTGTACCGCGGCGTCGTGTGGCAGAAGAACCCCAAGGTCTACTACCTGGGCGCCCAGGACCAGTGGTTCACCTTCAACATGTTCGACGCCCAGGCCTGGTACGTCCGCGACCTCATCCTGGGCCGGGCCAAGTTGCCGTCCGCCGAGGATCGGGTCGCCCACATGCGGGCCTGGCGGAACCGCTTCCAGGAGTTGGACGGGGACGCCGACGACGTGCGCTTCCAGGCCGATTACGTCCGCGACCTCATCGAGGCCACGGACTACCCGATGTTCGACCTCGACGAGGTGGTCGAGATCTTCCTCGCCTGGAAGAAGGACAAGAAAAAGAACATCCTGACCTACCGGGACAAGCCGTACCGCTCCGTCCTCACCGGCACCATGGCGACCGTCCATCACACCCCGTGGCTCCAGGAGCTGGACGACTCGCGCGAGCGGTACCTCTCGACGCCGGAGAAGACCGAGATCGAGGAGCTCGTGGTGGGCGCCGACACCACCCCGGGACAGGACGCGCAGGTCGCCGGCGAGTGAACCGTCGGTGACGTCTGGGGCGGATCCGCTCCCCGGACGTCACCCGAGGGGACAGACTTGAACGCGTGACCGCGTCTCCCGCCCCCTCGCCCGAGCCTCCCGGGTCGGCCCACACCGCCGGAAACTCCCGCATCGCCGATTCCCACCCCACCGGTGGCATCGGCCGGCGCTCCCTCCTCAAGGCGGGAGCCCTGGCCGGTGCCGCGGTGGGCACCGGTGCCCTCGCCGGCCATTCCGCGATCGCCGGGGCCGAGCCCGGCATCGTCTTCCGGCACGGTGTCGCCTCGGGCGACCCCATGGCGGACCGCGTCATCCTGTGGACGCGGGTGACGCCCACCCCGCAGGCGAGCCCCGGTTCCGGGATCGGTGACCCCGTCGTCGTCGCCTGGGAGGTCGCCACCGACCCGGGGTTCACCTCCCTCGTCCGCACTGGGTCCGTCGTCACCGACGCCGGCCGCGACCACACGGTCAAGCTCGATTGCACCGGACTGGCGCCGGACCGCTGGTACCACTACCGCTTCCGCGCGCTCGGTCAGGTCTCACGGACCGGGCGCACCCGCACCGCGCCCGCCGACGGCGCCATGCCCGCCACCGGCCGCTGGCGTATCGGCGTGGTGTCGTGTTCCAACTGGGAGGCCGGCTACTTCTCCGGCTACCGGCACCTCGAGGCGCGCGGCGACCTGGACGCGATCATCGAACTCGGTGACTACATCTACGAGTACGGCCGCGGCGAGTACACCGCCGCCATCGGGGCGATCCGCCCGCACGAACCACCGCACGAGATCGTCACCCTGGCCGACTACCGGATCCGGCTGGCGCAGTACCACACCGATCCCGACCTGCAGTCCCTGCACGCGCACGTCCCCTGGATCTGTACGTGGGACGACCACGAGCTGGCCAACGACTCGTGGGAGCACGGCGCCGAGAACCACCAGCCGCACGAGGGCCCGTTCTCCGACCGCAAGGCCGCGTCCTCGCAGGCGTACTTCGAGTGGATGCCGGTCCGGCCGGAGTCGCTGCGCGATGGCGGGCACCTCTACCGGCGCCTGCGCTGGGGGTCGTTGGTCGAGATCAGCATGCTGGACCTGCGCTCGTACCGTTCCGAGAGCCCCGATCGGTTCAACGGCCTGGCGATCGACCAGACCAACACGATGACCGGCGCCGAGCAGTTCGACTGGCTGGCCCGCGGGCTGCGGTCGTCGACCGCCCGCTGGAACGTCATCGGCAACTCGGTCATGGTCTCGCCCGTGCTCATCCCGCCGTTGGACGCACGCACGACCGGCGCGCTCACCGAACTCCTGGGGGTCCCGCGGGAGGGCATCACCTACAACTCGGACCAGTGGGACGGGTACGCCGGTGAGCGCCGCCGCCTGTTCGAGGCCATCCGCGCCACCGGCAACCGCAACCACGTCTTCCTCACCGGCGACATCCACACGTCCTGGGCCAACGAGGTGCCGTTCGACCCGGCGGACTACCCCGGGGCCGGCACCGGGGCGGTCGAGTTCGTCACCCCGTCCATCACGAGCAACAACATCAACGACATGGTGGGCGGACTACCCGAGGGCAACCCGCTCTCGCAGGCCGCCCAGGGCGCGCTGACCGCCGCGAACCGGCACGTCCGCTGGGCCGATCTCGATCGCCACGGCTTCACGGTGGTCGAGTTCACCAGCGACTACGCCCACGCCGACTACTGGGCGCTCGTGGCCCGCGAGGACCCGAACAGTGGCGCCTACCCGATGGCGAGCTGGCGGACCCGGCACGGCACCGACCGCCTGGAGCCCGCGGGCCCGCTCCCCTGACCCGGCAGGTCGGGTGGGCCCGGGGGCCAGTGGGGCGA
>NZ_JAALDN010000212.1 GCF_014144855.1 Dietzia maris
CCCCGGCGCTGCCGTACGGGCCGGTCGCGGGGTCGGCGGGGCGGATCGAGCACGTCGAGGCGCCGGGCGGGATCCTCGACCGCCACCTCATCGCCCGGCTCACCGGCGGCGACGTCGCCGAGCTCATCGTGACCCCGTGGCGCGGGGTGCTGGCCGTCCGCGAGTAGGCTGCGGGCTGTCCCACGGCGAGGAACCCGGTGCAAGTCCGGGGCGGTTCCGCCACTGTGAGGCCCGTCGAGCAGGTGGGCCGAGCCAGATACTCACCGGGGATCAGCGCGCTCCCACCGCGTCGCTGCGACTTCTCACACCGGGGCGAGAACCCCGAGGAGGACCCCATGAGTGCTGCCCTGAGGCCGCCGCGTCGCTACGACTACGTCGACGACGGGCCCGCCATCTACGTCGACTCCTTCGCGACCATCCGCGGCGAGACCGACCTGTCCCGCGTTCCGGCCGACGCCGAGCGACTCGCCGTGCGGATGGTGCACGGCACCGGCCAGACCGACCTGACCCGTGACCTACAGGTGCACCCCGGGCTCGTGTCCGCAGCCCGGGGCGCCCTGGACGTCGGCGCGCCGATCTTGTGCGACGCCCACATGGTCGCCTCGGGGATCACCCGGGCCCGGCTCCCCCGCGACAACGACGTGGTGTGCACCCTGTCCGATCCCGGCGTTCGCGACCTGGCCGCGCGAATGGGCACGACCCGATCCGCTGCGGCGCTGGCGTTGTGGGGCGACCGCCTCGACGGCGCGGTGGTGGCGATCGGCAATGCCCCCACCGCCCTGTTCTACCTGCTGGAAATGATCCTCGACGGTGCTCCCCGACCCGCCGCGATCGTCGGCTGTCCGGTCGGCTTCATCGGCGCCGCGGAGTCCAAGGCCGCGCTCGCCGTGTTCGCGGACGATCACGGCATCGACATCCCCTTCGTCACCGTCCACGGCCGGCGCGGCGGGTCCGCGATGACCGCCTCGGCCCTCAACGCCCTGGCCCAGGAGGCGGAGTGACCGGCCGGCTGTACGGCGTCGGCGTGGGACCGGGCGATCCCGAGTTGCTCACCCTCAAGGCAGCCCGTCTCGTCGGCGCCGCCGACGTCGTGGCTTTTCACGCCGGCCGCGGCAAGGAGTCCAACGCCCGACGGATCGCCGCCGATCTCATCCCTTCTGGCGCGATCCAGGAGCGACTGGAATACCCCGTGACCACGGGTGTCACCGACCACCCGGGCGGGTACGCGGGCGCGATCGCGGACTTCTACGAGCGCAGCGCGCAGCGACTGGCCGAGCACCTGTCCGCCGGCCGGGACGTGGTCCTACTCTCGGAGGGAGACCCGCTGTTCTACGGCTCCTTCATGTACATGCACGACAAGCTCGCCCCTCGATTCGAGACCGAAATCGTGCCGGGCATCCCGGCCTTCGCCGCCGCCACCGCCGCAGCCGCCACTCCCCTGGTCCGGCAGACCGACGTCCTTACCGTCCTGCCCGGCACCCTGCCCGAGCCCGAGCTCGCCCGACGACTTGCAGACACCGACGGCGCGATCATCATGAAGCTCGGCCGCAACTTCCCCGCCGTCCGGCGGGCCCTCGAGGCGGCCGGTCGGCTCGACGGCGCGGTCTATGTGGAGCGGGCGTCAACCGACGCGGAGGCACATCACCCGGTCAGCGAGGTCGACCCGGACTCCGTGCCGTACTTCTCGCTCATCGTCGTCCCCGGCGACTCTCAGCACTCCGACCCCACCGGCCGCCGGCCCGCACAGCTCTCTGCGCCCGGGGAGCCCTCCCCGGGTCGTACCGCCGGCTCGGCCGACTCCACGGACGGGCAGGCCCCGCTATCGCGCGGCGTCGTGCACGTCGTCGGCCTGGGCCCGGGGCCGCAGGACTGGCTCACCCCGGAGGCCACGCGGATCCTGTCCGAGGTCGACCACGTGGTGGGGTACGCCCCGTACGTCGACCGCGTCCCGCAGCGGGCGGGCTTGCGCAGACACTGCTCCGGCAACACCGTCGAGGTCGACCGGGCGGCACTCGCCCTGGAGTTGGCCGGCGCGGGCGAGCAAGTGGCCGTGGTCTCCGGCGGCGACGCGGGCGTGTTCGGCATGGCCTCGGCGGTCTTCGAGGCCGCGGAGGATCCGCGCTTCACCGGCATCGACGTCCACGTCGCTCCCGGGGTCTCCGCGGTACAGGCGGTGGCCGCGCGGGCGGGCGCTCCCATCGGTGCGGACTTTGCCGTGGTGAGCCTGTCGGACCGGCTCAAGCCGTGGGACGTGATCGACCAGCGGCTGGACGCGATCGCCGCCGCGGATCTGGTCCTGGCGGTCTACAACCCCGCCTCCCGCTCGCGCACCCACCAGGTCTCCGACGCCCGCGAGGTGATCCTGCGTCACCGTTGCCCGACCACGCCAGTGGTCGTGGGCCGTGATGTTGGGCGAACCGAGGAATCCCTCACCGTGACGACTCTCGCCGACCTCGACTGCGACTCCGTCGACATGAAGTGCCTGCTCATCGTGGGCGCCTCTGGGACCCGGGTCACGGAGTCGGGACGCGTGTGGAGTCCGAGGTTTGTGACGTCGTGAACTCTGATCACTCGGGCATCGGCTAGACCCGAAGCCAGTATTGGCTCGCCAAAGCTCGGAAGTCATGGAGGCCTCCCGCGATCTGAGGCCGGTTTGGGCCGACTACTTGGGAGGGCGACATGACCGACATCTACTACGC
>NZ_JAALDN010000213.1 GCF_014144855.1 Dietzia maris
GCCACCGATCGGGCCGCCGCCGAGCCGGTCGCCCGTCAGGCCCTCGCCGCGGGACGGGCCGCCGCGGACTGACTCCCGGTACGCCTTTCGCGCCTGCCGCGACCCGACTGGAGCCGACGGGCGCCGGGAGGCCCTAGTCGAATCTCCGGACCAGCTGCAGAAACTCCGTGCCGTAGTCGAGCTGGGTCTGCAGGTCGCGATAGCGGGCCTCCGCCTCCGAGCGGATCTCCTCGACCGTCGTCCGGGCCGCGTGCCAGTCGTCGAGCTCCACCGAACCCGAGCCGCGGCCCGCCGAGAGGACGTCCGTCGCCCGGAGGAACTGCCTCATGCGTTCCAACGAGAACCCCAGGGGCTTCATCCGCCGCACCAGGAGCAGTCGCTGGACATCCGCATCGGTGTAGAGCCGGAACCCACCGGCGGTGTGACCTGAGGGCACCACTAGGCCGAGCTCGTCGTAGTGACGGAGGGTGCGGATCGACAAACCGGTGATCTCGGCGACCTCGCCGATCTTGCGCACCGCGTCGTCCGACATCGTTCTCCTTGTGGGCTTGTTCACACTCATGGGCTCGGGTTCGCGCTCGGCCAACTCTACCGTTACGGTACATTCGGAATCTCCCGCTACGGGAGAGTGTGTCATGCCCCTACGTGGTGAGGAAGATTCTCCGTGACAGCTCCCGCGACCACGCCCGGGGCCGCTCCCGCTCCCGGCGTCGACGATGACGGTCTGGCGCCCGTCGGTGTCCTCGCGTCATTCAGGTACGCCCTTTCCTCGGCCCGGCGGCTGCGCACCGAGGTGCTGGCAGGACTGGTCGTCGCCCTCGCGCTGATCCCCGAGGCCATCTCGTTCTCGATCCTCGCCGGAGTCGACCCGCGGGTGGGGCTGTTCGCCTCGTTCACGATGGCCGTGACGATCGCCTTCACCGGCGGGCGGCCGGCGATGATCTCCGCCGCCACGGGCGCGATCGCTCTGGTCATCGCCCCCGTGGCGCGTGACTACGGAATGGACTACCTCGTCGCCACAGTGCTGCTGGCCGGCATCTTCCAGGTGGTCCTCAGCCTGATCGGCGTGGGCCGGCTCATGCGCTTCATCCCCCGCAGCGTGATGGTCGGGTTCGTCAACGCCCTGGCGATCCTCATCTTCACCGCGCAGATCCCGCACCTGCTCGGGGTGCCCTGGCTGGTCTACCCGATGGTCGCGGCCGGCATCGGCATCATGGTGTTCTTCCCCCGGCTCTCGGCCGCGGTTCCCGCACCGCTGATCACGATCGTGGCGATCACCGCCGTCGTGGTGCTGTTCGGCTGGACCATGCCCAACGTGCGCGACCAGGGTGAACTGCCCGACTCGCTGCCGTCGCTGTTCATCCCCGACGTGCCGTGGACCATGGAGACGCTCCAGATCATCGCCCCCTACGCCCTGGCGATGGCCCTGGTCGGGCTCATGGAGTCCCTGATGACCGCCAAACTCGTCGACGACCTCACCGAGGTGCGCACCGACAAGACCCGCGAGGGCTGGGGCCAGGGTGTGGCCAACATCGTCACCAGCTTCTTCGGCGGCATGGGCGGTTGCGCGATGATCGGCCAGACCATGATCAACGTCAAGCAGTCGGGCGCCCGCACCCGCCTGTCGACCCTCCTGGCGGGCGTCTTCCTGCTCATCCTCGTCGTCGCACTGGGCGACATCGTCGGCCTGATCCCCATGGCCGCTCTCGTCGCGGTGATGATCATGGTCTCCGTGGCCACCCTGGACTGGCACTCCATCCATCCCCGCACCCTGCGTCTGATGCCGCTCAGCGAGACGGTCGTCATGATCGTCACCGTGGCCGCCACCGTGATCACCCACAACCTGGCCATCGGCGTCGTCCTCGGCGTCCTCACCGCGATGGTCATGTTCGCCCGCCGGGTCGCGCACATGACGAGCCTGGAGAAGGTCTCGGAGCTCGACGTGAATCACGACGGCACCATCGACATCCGTACCTACCGGGTCCGCGGGGAACTGTTCTGGGCCTCCAGCAATGATCTGGTCTACCAGTTCGACTACTCGGGCGATCCCCAGCACGTTGTCATCGACCTGACCGAGGCCGACATCTGGGACGCCTCCACCGTGGCCACCCTGGATGCGATCAGCCACAAGTACGCGGCCAAGGGCAAGACGGTCGAGATCATCGGCCTCGACGGGGCCAGCCAGGAGCGACTGGAGAAGCTCTCCGGCAACCTCGGTGAGGGGCACTGACCTGGCCCGACCCGGCCTGACCAGACCGTATCCTGGTCGACCGCACCCCGTTCCGGACCGAAAGGAGCGCTACCCGATGCACACCCTCCCGAAGCCGGGGAGCGCGCTGCGCCTGGCAGGTCTGATCCTGACCGCGGCCGTGATCACCGCGGTCATGGTGCGAGCCGCGACCGAGTTCATGCTGGACCTCCAGGAGTTCCAGGACGCCGGACGGGCCCTGCTGGCCGGGGCGGACCTGTACTCCGAGGGCTTTCCCACCCGCTCGGGCTTCAGGTTCATCTACCCGCCGTTCGGCGCCGTCGTCTTCCTGCCGCTGGCGCCACTCGGAGCCACTGTCGCCCAGCTCGCCTGGACCGCCGCCACGGTGGTCGCGGTCTGGGCGATCCTGGCCATGGCCGCGTCCCGGCTCCAGCTTCAGGGCGCACGAACCCTGGCCCTGGCACTGACCGGCGTGGCGCTGCTGTTCGAGCCGGTCCGCGCGAACATCGGCTTCGGCCAGATCAACATCTTCCTGATCCTCATGGTCACCGCCGACGTCCTGGGCTTCACTCCCCGCCGCGCCCGCGGCGTCCTGCTCGGCCTGGCCGCCGGCATCAAGATCACCCCGGCCGCGTTCGGCGTTCTGTTCCTCGTCCGTAGAGACTGGGCGTCCCTGGCACGGGCGGTTGGGACAGTCGCGGCCACGATCGGCCTCGGGCACCTCATCCGCCCGGCCGAGTCCTGGCATTTCTGGACCGCCGAGTTCTTCCTCACCGAACGGGGCGGCACACGGCACTTCGTCCCCAACCAGGCCCTGAGCGGCCTGCTGGCCCGGGCCCGGATCCCCGCCGAGCACCTCGACCCGCCCGTCTACGGCTTCTTCCTGCTCGTCGCCGCGGCAGCCACCTGGGGAGCCTGGCGACTGACCCGGGACAACCGGCCCGTCGACGCCCTACTCCTGGTCGCCCTCGGGGTCTTCATCGCCTCTCCGGTGGCGGTGACCCACCACTGGTCCGGCGTGATCATCGCCATCCCGCTACTACTGACCGCCCGGCGCAGACCGGTCCGGATCGCGGTGGCGGTCCTGGTCCTCACCCACCTGATCGGCACGCACTACGCCTACGCGCTCACCGCGGTCGACCCAGCCGCCCACGTGCTGCGGTGGCTCATCGGCAACGCGCAGGGTGTGAGCGGAATCGCCGCGTTCGCGATGCTGCTCGGCGACGCCGCTCTGGGCGGCGGCGCCCCCGGGCGGCGCCCCGGGCGGCGTCAGCCGATCCGTTCGGGCGCCTGGAACTCGGCCTCGAACCTGTCGTAGGAGAAGGTGGCGAGGGCGCGGGCGCGGTCCAGCCCGAGTTCGCGTACCGCCTCGGCGAACCGCGCGACATCGGCGTCGCTGTCATCCGCGCCCGTCGCGATCGTCACGCGAGCGCCGCTCAGCGGACGCATCCGCCCACCCCGGGCGGTGGCCTCGGCCGTGACCCGCACCGGCTGACCGTCGAGGACCTGCACGCAGTTCATGGCGAGTGATTGGCTGCCGGGGATCGGGACACCGACGCGGGTATCCAGCCTGAGATCGACCCCGCCCGCGCCCGCCGACCCGACCGCCCCGAGACGAGCATCGTCGAGCGCCCCGCCGGCGGTGCCGACCATGTCGCCCTTCCACTTGGGAAAGCCCCACAGCTCGTTGCCCGCCGCGAGGGTGAAGTCCTGGTCCACCGGCAGTTCGTGGATGTGCACCAGCGTCCCGTGGCCCGGCACCTTGAGCTGGAAAGCCACTCCCATCTCGTGGTACGCACCCAGGACGTTGCCGGGCACGTCGTGGTACCGCACGTGGATCATGATCGCGGGGGTCCGGCCGCCGGGTAGTGCCACCGGCTCGGCGCCCGCAGCGTCGAGAACGGCGGACTGACGGCCGGCCGCGATGAGCCGGCGGACGACGGCTGCCCGGGTGAGGAACGCCGCGCCGGAGACCGAGGCGGACACGACGGGGACCGGGAAGGTGATCTCGCGCCCGGCGACCACGCGGGAGGTGGGAGAGCTCATGGTGCGACGGTAGCGGGCGCGCGGGCCGGAATCATGAGTTTGCGCGGCTAACGATCGGGGCGGCGGGTCCGATATCACCTGTGTAAGCCAGCTCATGTCCCGCCGCCCGGTTCGCGGCGCGACCACCGATCCATCTGGAGGCACTCATGCTCAAGGCCATCGCCGACTTCTTCGCCCAGTTCGACTTCACCGTCGGCTCGTCCGCCGCCATCAACGCCGCGATCTCGGGCTCGTCCGCATTCATCGACCAGCAGTTCGGTTTCGACAGCTCGCTGGGGAACCTCGCCGTGAGCAGCATCGGTCGCGTCGGCGAGCCCCCCGCCTGACACGGCTCACCCCGACACGGCTCACCCGGGTCAGGCCGTGGGGCCGGTCATATCCTGCCCGGGTTGTGCCACGTCCCGTGTACCACCTTTTCCCTTGTACTTCGGCCGCAGGAGGTTGGACGGCGACAAGATGTCATCGAGCTCCTCCGCCGACAGCAGCCCCATCTCCAGCACCACCTCCCGGACCCCGCGGCCCGACCGGGCGCACTCACGGCCGACCCGGTCACCGTTGTGGTGGCCGATGATCGGGTTGAGGTAGGTGACGATCCCGATCGAGTTCATCACGTTCTGGCGGGCCACCTCGACGTTGGCGGTGATCCCCTCCACGCACTTCTCGGTCAGCGTCTCGATGGCGTTGGTCAGCAGCGAGATCGACTCGAACATCGCCTGGGCGATCACCGGCTCCATGACGTTGAGCTGGAGCTGACCTGCCTCGGCGGCCATGGTCACGGTGACGTCGTTGCCGATCACCTTGAAGCACACCTGGTTGACGACCTCGGGGATCACCGGGTTGACCTTGGCTGGCATGATCGACGACCCGGCCTGCAGCTCCGGCAGGTTGATCTCGTTGAAGCCGGCGCGCGGCCCCGAGGACAGCAGCCGCAGGTCGTTGCAGATCTTGGAGACCTTCACCGCGGTCCGCTTGAGGGCGGCGTGGACGTTGACGTAGTCGCCGGTGTCGCTGGTGGCCTCGATGAGGTTCATCGCGCCGGTGACCGGCAGTCCGGTGACGGCCCGCAGATGTCTGATGACGGCGCGACGATAGTCGGGCGGGGTGTTGACTCCGGTGCCGATCGCGGTCGCACCGAGGTTGACGTCGAGCAGCATCCGGGCCGCGGCGCCGAGGACGTGGAGTTCCTCGTCGAGCGTCACGGCGAAGCCGCCGAACTCCTGGCCCATCGACATGGGGACCGCGTCCTGCAGCTGCGTGCGCCCCATCTTGAGGACCTCGCGGAACTCCTCGGACTTGTCGTAGCAGGCCTCCCGCAGGGCGACGATCGCCGGCTCGAGTCGCTCCAGCGCGTGCCACAGGGCGATGCGGAATCCGGTGGGGTAGGCGTCGTTGGTGGACTGTGAACGGTTGACGTCGTCGTTGGGGCTGACGATGTCGTAGGAGCCCCTGGGGTGGCCGAGGCGCTCGAGGGCGAGGTTGGCCACGACCTCGTTGGTGTTCATGTTCACCGAGGTGCCGGCGCCGCCCTGGAACTGGCAGGAGGGGAACTGGTCCATGCAGCGCCCGTCGACCAGGATCTCGTCGCAGGCCCCGACGATCGCCTTCGCCACCGTCTCGTCGAGGACACCCATCTCGAGGTTCGCGAGCGCGGCGGCCTTCTTGACCATGACCATGCCGCGGACGAAGTCGGGGATGTCGCTGATGGTGGTGGCGGTGATCGGGAAGTTCTCGACGGCCCGGACCGTGTGGATGCCGTAATACGCCTCCGCCGGGACCTCCTTGGTACCGAGCAGGTCATGTTCCACACGGGTCTGGCTCATTCGTCGTCCGCCTCTCGGGTCGCCTGCGGCCCACCCTAACCGCGCCGCACCCGACCTCGCGGCGATCCACCGGCGGGAAGGCCGCCGCTCTGCCTAGTGTGGGGGCATGTCGCGCACGACGACCTCCCGTCGCTCCCGAGCGTTCACCTCCGCTCGGGACATCCTGCGGCAGCTGTACCCGTCGGACGGGGTGCTGGGCAGCATCGTCGACCGGCGGGAGATGCCCCTGCCGCGCGGGACGTGGACGATCTTCGGGGTGGCGTTCGTGGGGTTCGCGACCCCGGTGATCGGATTCGTTGAGCTGGCCGAGCGCATCCGCGGCGATGCGGGCCTGCCCTTCGACCGCCCCGTCATGCTGTGGCTGCAGAGTCGCCATTCGCCGCGCAACACGCGCATCGTCCGGGCCGTCACCGAACTCGGCGGAGTCACTGCGGTGCCGTTGTTCGCCCTGGCCACCTCGGCGTATCTGGTCTCCGTCCGGGGCAGTCGCCGGCCCGCCGCACTGTTGACGGTGTCCCTGGTGGGGTCGACGGTCATCAATTCGGTGCTCAAGGCCCTGTACCGGCGGGGTCGGCCCACGTTCTTCACCCACATCGTGGAGGAGAAGAGCTACTCGTTCCCCAGCGGTCACGCCATGGCGAGCGCGGCGTTGGCCGGGTGCGCCTGCGTCCTGGCCTGGCCAACGGCGTGGCGTTACCCGGTGATCGTCGGGTCCGCGGGGTATGTCCCGGCCATCGGCGTCACCCGCATGTACCTGGGTGTGCACTTCCCGAGCGACATCCTGGCCGGCTGGTGCGTGAGCCTGGCGTGGGTGGGCGAGGTGGCGACCATCATGTGGTTGATGGACCGCCTCGACGACTCGCCGACGCCGATGATCACCCACCGGAGGTCACCCCGCGAGGCCGTGACGCCCGGGGTGTCGGGATGACGACGACGAGGCGCGCCCGGATCGAGCTGG
>NZ_JAALDN010000214.1 GCF_014144855.1 Dietzia maris
CGCGACGAGGCGGCCGAGCCGCGGCCCCTCCCCGAACGACTGGCCGCCGCGTTGCGCGATCGGTTCCGCCCGGCCCCGACGCGATCGGACGAATTGCCGCCCGCCCCGCGGGGCACCCCACTGGCCTCGGGACCCGACGTCGGTACGGCGGTCCACCACCTGGCCGAGCACACGGACCTGACCCGGCTGCACGGACCGACAGCCGACCCCGTCTCCGCGGTCGCGGAGTGGGAGCGGTGGGCGGCAGACCAGTTGATCGCTCTCGGGCTGGGAGGTGGGCTGCGCGGGAGCCGCAACCCGGAAGCCGTCGCCGAGATGGTCTCCGTCGCGAGGACTGCCCTGACCTCCGAGCCCGTCCGGCGGGCGGCGACCCGGACCCACTGGGCCGAGCTACCCGTGGCAGGGCCGCTGGCCACCGCGGACGGGACGACGGTGGCGGTGGACGGGGTGGTCGACCTCGTGATGGAGGAAGCCGACGGCTCGCTGACGATCATCGACTACAAGACCGACGTCGCCGTCACTACCGACACCGTCGACGAGTACCTGCTCCAGCTGTGCGCCTACGCCGAGCTGCTCGGTGGCCCCACCGGCAGACCGGTGGGGCGGATCGAGCTGGTCTTCTGCCGCGGGGCCCGCCCGACCGTGGTCGCCCGCGACCTGGGCTGACGACACGGCCCTGCGGGGGCGAGCCCCGCCGCGGTCGGCCCAGGTGCCTCCGCACCGGGCAACCGCCCGCGACCGGGACGAACGCCTGGTAGAGCTCGACCAGCAGATCCACGTCGGAATCCCGCGTCCGGCGCAAGGGCAGAGGTTCCGTGCAGCAGCCCTCATGTGACCCATCTCTCGGTCGGCTCGCGACGCCCTGACCAGTGCCTATACCGGTAGAACCGAACCCACAGGATTGACCGAAGTTCACGCCCGGATCAGTACGTAGGGTCCGAGGTATGCGCAACACCCTCATGCTCGAGGAACGTCGGCCGGACGACACCGGCGCGCCTCACCCGGACGTCGACACCACGCCCGGCGTCAGCAGAGTCGACGCCAGCAGTGTCGACGCCCCCCATGCCACCGTCCTCCCGGCGCCACTGACGACGATCATCGCCGCGCTGGCGGGCGGCCTGATCGGCATCGCCGCGGTCTACGGGGTGGCGTCCAAGCTGGCCGGCTCGCTCACCGCGGTCGCGGCCATCGTCATGGTCTTCGCGGTCACGCTGGCCGGCCCCCGGGTCCACGCGGCGGCCCGCACCGAACTCGGGCGGACGATCGCGGTCACGCTCCAGGCGATCGGGTTCGGCGGCGTCGTCGGAGCGCTGGTCATCGCCGCCTGAGCCATCCCTATCCTGGTCAGCCCCGCCTGAACCGCGCGGACAACTCGTCGACAGCCGCCTCCTCCACTCCCGCGCCCTCCACGAGATACCGCCGCGCGTCACCGAACTCTCGCGCCAATGCGTCCAGGGACCGGCGGAGATTGGCCTCCTCGACGCCGATGAGCACCTCGATCGCCTCGAGTTTGTCGGGCATCTCCGACTGCACATAGGTACGGATGGAGGAGACGAAGTCCGCGGACATCTCCCTCGTCAGCAGGTAGTCCGCGATCACGTCCTCCTCGCGCACACCGGCCACCAACTGCAGAAGCGCCGAGACCCACCCGGTGCGGTCCTTGCCCGCCGTGCAGTGCACGATCGCCGGGCCGGACGACACGGCCAGGGCGTGGACGGCCCGACCGAACGCCCGCCGCTCGTGATCACCCACCACGAACCGCTCGTATGTCGCGGCCATCTCGCGCCGCGCCTCCTCGGCCCCGGCCAGGCCGGACGCACTGAGGGTCGCCGCCGAGGTGTGCCCGCCCAGCACGTCGATCGGCAGGTACTCGGCCCCGGCGGGGACGACGTCGGGCTGCTTGTCGATCTCGGCGCCGGTGCGCAGGTCGACGACGGTCGAGACGCCGAGTTTCTCGAGCACCGCGAGGTCGTCGTCGCCCACCGCGAGGGTCGTGGACCGGTAGACGAGACCGCGGGCCATCGACCCGGACGGACGGAGTGCGTAGCCCGGGCCGGCCACGTCCCGGAAATTGTGGACGCTGGTGAGTCGGACATCGCTGACGACGAATCCGTCCCGGTCGAGGCCGACCTCGTCGTCGTCGGATCCCCGGACGACACCCTCGTCCACGTCGACGTTCCCGCCGTGTTCGCCGACCATCCCACGCCCCTGTTTGATCCCCGCGCGCCCACGTGGTGCGCCGTCGTCTCGTTCCTACCCGATGCCGGCCGGACACGCCCACCGAGTGGGCCGGTGACCACCGAGGCTGACACCTGTCAATATTGCTGGCCGTTTCGCCTGTGCGACGGGGCCCGGTCGCCTAGTGTCCGATCTCATGACCACAGCAGACTTCAATCCCGGGCACGACATGCAGCACGCCACGTTCGGCGACATCCTCATCGAGCGTTCCACCGACGACCACCCGGGACTGCTGTTCGAGGACTCCGCGTGGACCTGGCGCGAGTTCGTCGCCGAGGCCGCCGTCCGCGCGGAGATCCTGCGTAACTGGGCTGACGAGCACGCCGGCTCGTACGCCGACCGACCCGCCCCGTACCGGCACCTCCACGTGGGCATCCTGCTGGAGAACGTGCCCGAGTACCTGTTCGTCCTGTGCGGGGCCGCGCTCGCGGGCGTGTCCATCGTCGGCATCAACCCCACCCGACGCGGCGCCGAGCTCGCCTCCGACATCCGGGGCGTGGACTGCGACGTGATCGTCACCGACTCGGACGGCACCGCCCTGCTCGAGGGCCTGGACACCGGCACCGCCGCGCAGTTCGACATCGACTCCGAGCAGTGGCGCGGACTGCTCACCGACCACGCCGGCGCCGAGCCCAGGCTCCACCCCGACGAGGCGCGCGACCCCCACACCCTGCTGGCACTGCTGTTCACCTCCGGCTCGACCGGCGCCCCCAAGGCCGTCATGTGCTCGACCGGCCGCATGGCGATGATGGGCACCATCAACTACCGGGGCCTCGTCCGCGACGACGTGGCCTACAGCGCGATGCCGCTGTTCCACGGCAACGCCCTCTTCGCCGCGTTCGCCCCGTCGGCGTACGTGGGCTGTACCTTCGCGATGCGCCGCAAGTTCTCCGCTTCGGGGTTCCTGCCCGACGTGCTGCGGTACAATGCCAGCGACTTCAACTACGTCGGCCGGTCACTGTCGTACATCCTCGCCCAGCCCGAGGTGCCCGAGGAGAAGCAGACGCGCCTGCGGGTCGTCTTCGGCACCGAGGCCTCCGTCCACGACCGGACCGAGTTCGAGCGCCGCTTCGGCGTGACCCCGCTCGAGTCGTACGGCAGCAGCGAGGGCGGTGTGGTGATCAGCCATACCGAGGACACCCCGCCCGGCGCGCTCGGCGTGGCCGGCGCCTACATGGACGTCGCGATCCTCGACGCGGATGAGAACGAATGCCCCAGGGCCGAGTTCGATGCCAACGGCGGCCTGGTCAACGCCGGCGAGGCGATCGGCGAGATCTGCAACGTCACCGGCGCAAAGCTGTTCGAGGGCTACTACCGCAACCCCGAGGCCACCGCCGAACGCAACGTCGGCGAGGTCTTCCACACCGGTGACCTGGGCTACCGCGACGCGGACGGGTACTTCTACTTCGCCGGCCGCTCCGGTGACAGGATCCGCGTGGACAGCGAGAACTTCTCCGCCGGGCCCGTCGAGCGCATCCTCGACCGGTTCCCCGGCGTGCTCGTCGTGGCCGTCTACCCCGTCCCGGACCCGCGCACCGGCGACCAGGTCATGGCCGCCATCCAGCTCGAACCCGGCGTGGTCTACCTGCGTGGCGGCGCGGCGGGCGACGACGACGTCTACCGGCCGCTCACCGACGCCGACCGCGAGGCCCTGCTCACCGAGTACGAGCTCCACGGGCGCCGGCCCGTGGGGGTGTGACGGCGGGTGGCGTGAGGGCTCGGCCGCTGGCCGGGGAGCGCGCTCAGCGCAGGACGCGCAGCTGGAACGGGTAGCTGATCGTCCGCCCCTGGGTCGCACGAACGGTGCCGATGACGTGGCCGATGATCTGCGCGAGGAAGGACACCGCGAGCAGGATGAGGCCGATGGGCAGGCCGATCACCGTGAGGATGAAGATCCAGCCCACGATGCTCATGATCCACAGGCTGAGGTTGAAGTTGAACGACCCGGCGGCGGCCTGGCGGACGAACGGGCTGCGGTCCTTGTAGATCAGCCACATCACGAGCGGGCCGACGAACGACAGCCACCCGGCCGAGAGCGCCATCGCGATGAGGCTGGACGCGTGCGCCAGTGCCGCGGGGGTGCGGTCGTCCGGGCCGACGGCCGGGGGCTGGTTCCCGTACCGGGGGTCGCCGTACCCGCTCTGTCCGAACTGGTGGTCGCCGTACTGGTGGTAGCCGGGCTGCTGGGTCATGCCTCCAGTGTCCTCGCCGGAAGGGATCCGCGCATCGGGGATGTCCCGGGTCTTCGGTCACGCGGATGTCACACGGCGCGCCTACTGTGGCAGCCATGGCCGATCCCATCAGATCCGACGTGCCCGCCACCGCCTCGGGCGTGACCGAGCCGGACGATTCCGAGCGGCTCGACGACGCCGTGCGGCCCCTGCGCGACGACGTGCGTTTCCTCGGAGCCGTGCTCGGCGACACGGTGCGCGACCAGGCGGGCGGGAAGATCTTCGACCTGGTGGAGACCGCCCGGCGCACCGCGTTCGCCGTCCGCCGCTCGGAGGCCGACCGCGACGAGGTGGCGGCCCTGTTCACCGATGTGCCCGCCACCGAGATGATCCCCGTCATCCG
>NZ_JAALDN010000215.1 GCF_014144855.1 Dietzia maris
GCCGCCGGCGGCCTCGTCGATGAGCAGGGCTGCCGCGCCCGTCTCGGCGACGCGGCCCCACACGGCGGTGCCGGGGGCCGTGTCACCGGCGGCCCACGAGCGGATCACCGCGGGCATGTCGGACTTGGCCAGCAGGGAGTCGATGCTGCCGGCGAAGTCGATGATCTCGGGATCGAGTGCGAACTGCATGTTCAGAAAACCGCCTTCTCAGCCGCGCGGGAGGCCGAGGAGTCGCTCGGCGATGATGTTCTTCTGGACCTCGTTGGTTCCCGCGTAGATGGGGCCGGCGAGGGCGAACAGGTAGCCGTCCATCCACTGCTCACCGGCAAGCTCGCCGGCGGTGCCGAGGACGTCCAGGGCGGTCTCGTGGGTCGCGATGTCCCAGTCCGACCAGAAGACCTTGTTGATGGAGGACTCGAAACCGAGATTGGCGCCTCCGGTGAGTTTCGTGACCGTGTTCCAGGTGCTCAGTTCGTAGGCGCGCGACCCGATCCACGCGTCCACGACGCGGTCCGCCAGGGACCCACGGGTGCGGTCGTCGAGGTCAGCCTCGGCGGTGCCCCACAGGTCGAGCAGCCGGTCGGTCGTGGCGAGGAACCGTCCGGGGGAGCGCAGCGACAGGCCTCGCTCGTTGTTGGCGGTGGACATGGCCACCTTCCAGCCCTGGTTGACCTCGCCGATCACGCCGGACTCGGCGGGGTTCGCCGGGTCGTCGGGCACGAAGACGTTCTCGAGGAACAGTTCGGCGAAGCCGGGCAGCCCGTCGAGCTGATCGATCGGGCGCACGGTGACGCCCTCGGCCCGCAGGTCGAACATGAAGTAGGTCAGGCCCTTGTGGCGGGGTTCGTCCGGGTCCGTGCGGAACAGGCCGAAGCCCTTGTCGGCGAACGACGCGCGGGTGGACCACACCTTCTGCCCGTTGAGGACCCAGCCGCCGTCGACGCGCTTGGCGGTCGAGCGCAGTGAGGCCAGGTCGGAGCCGGCCTCGGGCTCGGACCAGGCCTGCGCCCAGATGTCGTCTGCCCGGGCCATGCGCGGCATGATGTGGGCCAGCTGCTCGGGGGAGGCGTGGTCGAACAGGGTCGGGGCCAGCAGGAAGATGCCGTTCTGGCTCACCCGCAGCGGCGCGCCGGCGCGGAAGTACTCCTCCTCGAAGACCACCCAGTTGACCAGCCCGCAGTCGCGGCCGCCGAACTCCTCGGGCCACGACACGACCGACATGCGGGCGTCTGCCATCGTCGCCTCCCACCGGCGGTGGGCCTCGAAGCCCTCGCGGGTGTCCATGTGGGGCAGCGGCTCGGTGGGCACGTTGGCCTCGAGCCACTGCCGCACCTCGAGCCGGAACTCGCGGGTCGATGCGTCCAGATCCAGATCCACGGCGTCAGTCCTTCTTCTCGCCGGTCGGGGCGGCGCCGCCCGTCGAGCCGGTGTTCGCGCTGTCGCGCATCGAGCGCGCGTCCATACCGCCCAGGGAGGCGGAGAACGAGTCGGTGTCGTCCGGCTCGGCGTTGGCGGAGTGCGCGAACATGTGCCAGCCGAACGCGGTGTCCAGGGAGGTCTGCAACCCCATCTGGTCCTCGTTCGAGTTGATGACCTTCTTGGCCAGCGTCAGACCGAACGCCGGCATGGCCTTGATCTCCTCGGCGATCGAGTCGACCTTGGCCTGCAGCTCCTCGCGGGGCACGACGTGGTTGAGCATTCCCCACTCCAGCGCCTCGGCGGCGCCGAACCTACGACCGGTGTAGAGGATCTCCTTGGCGCGGCGCGGGCCCAGCACGAAGGCGTGGGCGAAGTACTCGACGCCGGGGATGCCCATCTTCACCACGGGGTCGGAGAAGAAGGCGTCGTCGGAGGCCACGATGAAGTCGCAGATCCACGCCAGCATGAGCCCGCCGGCGATGCACGCGCCGTGCACCTGGGCGATCATCGGCTTGGGGATCTCCCGCCACCGGCGGCACATCTGGACGTAGACCTCGCTCTCGCGGGCCAGGCGCCGGTCGCCGCCGCCGCGGGTGGTGTGGTCCCACCAGAGCGCTGCGCGGTTGGGGTACTGGACGTGGTGGTCGCGCTCGGGCGTGCCGATGTCGTGGCCCGCCGAGAAGTGCCTGCCGTTGGCCCGCAGGACGATCACCTTGACCGCATCGTCCTCGACGGCCTTGATGAACGCGTTGTCCAGCGAGTACGTCATCACCGAGTTCTGCGCGTTGCGGAAGTCCGGTCGGTTGAGGGTGACGTACGCGGTGCCGTCGGTGACCTCGTAGGCCACGGGCTGCGTGTCCGGCCCGAGGTCGTCGACCCCGAGGACCGGGGGGATGGGTGCATCGGTCATGAGCTGGGGTTCTCCTTACCTAGCAAGTGCTTGGTTGGTAACTGTACCGGACGGGCGCGGCGAGCCGGATTCAGACGGCTCTCGTCACACCCCGTAACCCCCGTCCACGTCGAGCTTCTGGCCCGAGATGAACCCGGCGCGGTCCGACGCCAGGAACGCCACGGCCTCGGCGATGTCGGCGGCCGTGCCGAAGCGTCGCAGGGGGATGTTGCCGCGCGTGACCTCGAGCGCCCGCTCGTCGAGGTCGCCGGAGGCGATGAGCCGGGAGGCCATGCCGTCGGTGAGCATCCCCGGGCCCACGCAGTTCACCCGCACGCCGAAGCGCCCCTCCTCGGCCGCCAGGCCCCGGACGAGCTGCTCGACCGCGCCCTTGGGGGCGGCGGACAGTCCGTCGCGCACCGGATAGCGGGTGGTGGCCGCAGTGGTGACGACGACGACGTTGCCCGCCACCACGCGCAGGTGCTCCAGCGCGCGACGCACGATCGCGAAGAACCCGACCGCGTCGTCCTCGAGCTGCCGGCGGAACTCGGACGGCGCGATCCGGGACAGGTGCACCATGGGCACGTGCGGACCGGCGCAGTGGGCCAGTACGCGGATCCCGCCGTGTCGGGAGGCGATCCCGTCGATCACCGAGGCCACCTCGTCGTCGTCGTTCCCGTCGCCGTCACCGTCGGCGTGGCCTGGCGCCAGGCGCACGGCTTCCGCCCCCAGTTCCCGCGCCAGGTCCTCGGGCTCGGTCGAGCGGTAGCCGAGGACCAGGGGCGCGTCGGGGAACTCGTCCGCGAGCCGTCGGGCGACCGCTCCGCCGATCCCACCGGAGGCGCCGGTGACCAGGACGGCGCCGGGACTCATCGCAGCTCGGTCTTGACGATCTTGCCCGAGGCGTTGCGCGGAAGGGAGTCGACGAACGCGACCGTGCGCGGCCGCTTGAAGTTGGCCAGGTGCTCGGAGCAGAAGTCCAGAACGACCTGCTCGGTGAGGGTCGAGCCCTCGCGGCGGACGATGAACGCCTTGCCGACCTCGCCCATCCGATCGTCCGGGACACCGATCACGGCGGTCTCCACCACTCCGTCCAGGCGGGCCAGGGTCTGCTCGATCTCGGCGGGATAGACGTTGAACCCGCCGTTGATGTACATGTCCTTGAGCCGGTCGGTGATGCGCAGGTTGCCGTCGGCGTCGATCTCGCCGACGTCGCCGGTGTGCAGCCAGCCGTCCGGGTCGATGGTCTTGGCCGTGTTCTGGGGGTCGTCGAGGTAGCCCTGCATGACCATCTCGCCGCGGGTGAGGATCTCGCCGTGCTCGCCGATGCGGATCTCCATGCCCGGGTAGGCGCGGCCGCACGTGGTGGACACCGTGACGTCGTCGTCACCGGTGCGGGTGGTGGTGATGAAGCCCATCGTCTCCGTCTGGCCGTACGCGGTGATCACCGTCTCCAGCCCCAGGTCGGACTGCATCCGCTCGATGAGCACCACCGGCACCACCGAGGCGCCGGTCACCGCCACCCGCAGCGACGACAGGTCGTAGTCGACACGGGTGGGGTCGTCGAGCAGTGTCTGGAAGATCGTCGGTGCCCCGGTGAGGATCGTGACCTTCTCGTCCCGGATCAACCGCATGGTCTCGGTGGTCGAGTAGACGGCCAGGGGGACGATCGTCACGCCGAACAGCACGCACGTCAGGAAGCCGGCCTTGTAGCCGAAGCTGTGGAAGAACGGGTTGACGATGAGGTACCCGTCGCGCTCCGTGAGCCCGTTGTTGCCGCCCCACGCGCGCGAACCCGCGACGGTCTGCCGGTGCAGGGCCACCACACCCTTGCTCTTGCCGGTGGTACCGGAGGTGAAGAGGATGTCGGCCACGTCGTCCCCGGTCACCGCGTCGGCGCGCGCGTCCCCGGCGGCGAGCAGCTCCTCGGTGGCCAGCGCGCGCAGGTCGTCGAAGTCCACGACGTCGACGCCCCCGGCGGCGCCGGCCCCCGCGGGGA
>NZ_JAALDN010000216.1 GCF_014144855.1 Dietzia maris
GGGCCGCGAGCCCACCCGCCACTTCGACCGCCCGGGCACGGTCGGCGGAGTCGATCGCGCCGTGCACGGCCGACCGCAGGAGCAGCCACGCACCGCCGGCCGCTGCCGCCAGCACGAGGATGACGATGCCGGTGGCGATCACGGTCGTGGCGACGCGGATGGGCCAGCGGCGGGGGGTCGTGAGGGCCTCGCGGTTCAGTGGCACGTCTCCATTGTGCGGACGCGATCCGGCGCGCGCGGTCGCGGGGAGTGAACGAGAACACGTGTTAGCGTCGGCGGGTGAGAGAATCGCAGCACGACGGCCCGGAGCCCCGCCTGGGGTTGACGTTCAGCCCGAACCCGGACGGTTCGGTGAGCTGGCACCAGCCGGTCGGCGACCAATTCATCGACCCGTCGGGGCGTTTCGCCACCGGCGGTCTGGCGGTCCTGGTGGATTCGGGCCTGGGGTCGGAGAACCACCGCCGCCGCCCCGAGGGGATGTGGACGGTCACCACCGAGCTGCGGATGGACCTGCTGGCGCGCCCGCGCGCGGGATCGGCGGGACTGGGCATCCGCACGGACCACCTGGGCGACGACGGTCACTGCCTCACGACGCGCGGCGAGGTCGTCGACGACGACGGCGAGGTGATCGCCTCGGGACTGGTCAAATCCATGGAGATCGCGGGAGCCGTGGACCCGGACGGGTACGACGACGAGCCGCCGTGGCCGTCCAGGCTCGCGCCGGGAACGCTGGCCGAGGTCCTGTGCCTGACGCTGGACGAGCGGGACGACGGCCCGGGCGGAACCCGCGTCGTGGAGGGCGTGATCGCGCCGGAGCCGACGTTGGCCAACCCGCTGGGCAATCTGCACGGCGGCGTGTTCGCGGCGGCCGCGGAGGTCGCCGGGGCCGCGGTGTTCCCGCACGAACGCGAGGTCAGCTCGTCCTCACTCGACGTGCGGTACGTGCGTCAGATCCCGCTGGTGCAGCCGGTGACGGTCCGGGCCGAGGTCCTGCACGACGGGCGGAGCTGGGGCATCGCCCAGGTGACGACGAGGGACGAGCGGGGGCGTGTCTGTGCCGTGGCGACGGTCACGGTATACGGCCACCGGTAGTAGGTGTAACGTCAATCAAGTAGTGTTCTCGTCGTCAGCAACCCGCACGACGAGAGGGGACCGTACGTGAAGATCGGCATCATTCTGGGCAGCATCCGCGAGGAGCGTTCCGGGCAGACCGTGGCCGAGTGGGTCACGCAGGAATCGCAGGCGCGGCAGGACGCCACCTATGAGCTGGTCGACCTCAAGTCGTTCGACGTCCCGCTGCTCACCTCGGCCACGGTGCCGGGCGCGGCGAACAAGCAATACTCCGACGAGCGGGTGCAGCGCTGGAGTTCGACCATCGACTCGTACGACGCCTTCGTCTTTGTCACCCCCGAGTACAACCACAGCGTCCCGGGCGGCCTGAAGAACGCCTTCGACTCGCTCGGTAGCGAGTGGGCGAACAAGCCCGTCGCCTTTGTCTCCTACGGAGCCGAGGGTGGTGTGCGCGCCGTGGAGCACTGGCGTCAGATAGTGGCCAACTTCCACATGTACGGCGTGCGTCAGCAGATCTCCCTGAGCCTGTTCACCGAGTTCGGCCCCGAGGGAGTGCAGCCCGCGGAGCGCCGCTCCGAGGAGCTGGCGACGCTGTTCGATCAGCTCGAGCAGGCCACCCGCCGCTTCCGCCTGGTGGACGCGAGCGCCTGAGTCGCGGCGCGCTACACAGGCGCAGTAGCCGGACGCAGTAGTTGAGCAAGGAGGCCCGCCCCCGTTTCTTCGGGGGTGGGCCTCGTCGTTCGCTGCGGTGCGCTCAGTTCACGGCGGCGAGCGCGGCGTCGTAGTCCGGCTCAGTGGTGATCTCGTCGACGAGCTGCGTGTAGACGACCTTGCCCTCGGCGTCGACCACGACGACCGAGCGGGCCAGCAGGCCCTCCATGGGGCCGTCGGTCATCTTGACTCCGTAGTCCGCGGCGAAGTCGCTGCGGAAGGTCGAGCCGGCGGTGGCGTTCTCGATGTCCTCGGCGGCGCAGAAGCGCTTGTGCGCGAACGGCAGGTCGGCCGAGATGTTGACGACCTCGGTGTTCTCCAGGCCGGAGGCCTTCTCGTGGAAGGTGCGCACCGACTGGGCGCACACGCCCGTGTCGACGCTGGGGAAGATGTTGAGGATGAGCTTCTTGCCGGCCAGCGACCCGGAGGTCACGGGAGCGAGGTCGGTGCCGACGAGTTCGAAATCCGGGGCCTTGGAGCCGACGGCGGGGAGCTCGCCGGACGTGCTGACGGGGTTGCCCTTGAAATTGGTGGTTGCCATGCGTCCGTTCTACCGGATGCCGGTGGTCGGCGGTGGTCCGGCCGGTTCCGGGGTGGGGCGGCGGATGGCGGGTTCCCCGCTCCCGGTCCCGCCGAACTCCTCAGCGCGGGGTCGCCACGTAGACGGCGATCCCGTCGGGCACACCCTTGACCCCGCCCCACCGGAAGGTCCGCTTGGGGCGGGTCGCCACGCTGTCGGGGTCCAGTCCGGCGCGCGTGGACTCGCTGATGAGGATCTCGCCCGCGCCGGCCTTCTCCGCGAGCCGCGCTGCGACGTTGACGTCCATGCCGAGATAGTCGTCCCCGATCCGGCGCGGGCGCCCGGTGTGGACGCCGACCCGCAACCGCGGACGCCAGCCCGCCACCTCCACGCCGGCGACCCCGTCCAGGCAGGCGGCCACCGCGTCCAGCGCCAGCTGGGGAGACGGGAACGTGGCCATCAGTCCGTCGCCCAGACGTTTGACGACG
>NZ_JAALDN010000217.1 GCF_014144855.1 Dietzia maris
CGCCGATGCCGGCGCGGCGCCCGAGGTGCGCACGCGCGAGGTCACCGCCACGGCCGTCTACGTCAACCTCGCGACGCCCGACGCCGCCGCGCGGGTCGCGGCCATGGACGTCGACGGCGTCGGCCTGCTGCGGGCGGAGTTCCTCATCACCAGCGCCCTGCAGGGGTTGCACCCGCGCCGGCTCATCGCGGAGGGCAGGACGGAGGAGTACGTGGAGCGGATGGCCTCGGGGATCAGCACCATCGCCGCCGCCTTCGATCCGAGGCCCGTGGTGTACCGCGCCACCGACCTGCGGTCCAACGAGTTCCGGGGGCTGCTCGGAGGGGAGGTGGAGGCCGAGGAGCGCAATCCGATGATCGGCTACCGGGGCTGCTTCCGCTACACCCGGGAACCTGACCTGTTCCGGTTGGAACTGGACGCGCTCGAGCGGGTGCGGCGGCGGCACCGGAACCTGCACCTGATGATCCCGTTCGTCCGGACCGGGTGGGAACTGCGGGCCTGTCTGGACATCATCGACGCCCACCCGATCGGTCGCGACACGGGGCTCAAGCGCTGGATCATGGCCGAGGTGCCCTCGGTGGTGCACTGGATCCCCGAGTACGCCGCCATGGGCATCGACGGCGTATCGATCGGTTCCAACGATCTCACCCAGTTGACGTTGGGGGTCGACCGCGACTTGGAGGTGTGTACGGGCCTGTTCGACTCGATGGACCCGGCGGTGCTGGCGTTCATCGACCAGATCATCGACCGCTGCCACGAGTCCGGCCTCACCGTGTCCCTGTGCGGACAGGCGGCGTCGACCGATCCCCGTATGGCCGAGCACCTCGTCCGGAAGGGGGTCACGTCGGTCTCCGTCACGCCGGACTACGCAGAGGTGACCCGGCGGACCGTCGCCCGGGCCGAGCGGACGATCCTGCTCGACGCCGCCCGGGCCGCCGCCCGTCCCGGGCGTGACTGACCGCGCGGCGCGCCCTCGCAGGTCCGCGCCGAAATCAGAGCCTTCCCTCACCTTGGACTGTTTGCTGACAACGCACTAGCATCAGTTTTGTTACCGGCGAGTAGGTTCCGGCGTACCAGTGGTTACGTGCACCGACTCCTCGGGCGCGACACAGTCATGACACCGCACTCCGAACGGAGAAGACCGTAATGGGTCACTACAAGAGCAACGTCCGCGACCTCGAGTTCAACATGTTCGAGGTCCTGCGTATGAACGAGGCACTCGACGCCGGCGAGTTCGGCGACATGGACACCGAGACCGCCAAGGGCATCCTCTCCGAGGTCGCGACCCTGACCGAGGGCCCTGTCGCGGAGTCCTTCGCCTCCGCCGACCGCAACCCGCCGGTGTTCGACCCCGAGACCCACTCGGTCTCCATCCCGGAGGACTTCAAGAAGTCCTTCAAGGCCTGGTACGACGCCGGCTACTGGTCGATGGGACTGCCGGAGGAGCTCGGCGGGATGCCGGCCCCCCGCGCGATGGTGTGGGCCACCGGCGAGATGATGCTCGGGGCCAACCCGGCGGCGTTCATGTACGGCGCCGGCCCCGCCTTCGCCGCCGTCCTCTACGAGAACGGCACCGAGGAGCAGAAGCAGTGGGCCGCCACCTGCGTCGAGCGCGGCTGGGGAGCGACCATGGTCCTCACCGAGCCCGACGCCGGCTCCGATGTCGGTTCCGGCCGCACGAAGGCGGTCAAGCAGGACGACGGCTCCTGGCACATCGAGGGCGTCAAGCGCTTCATCACCTCGGCCGACTCCGACGACATGTTCGAGAACATCTTCCACCTGGTCCTGGCGCGCCCCGAGGGCGCCGGCCCCGGCACCAAGGGCCTGTCGCTGTTCTTCGTGCCGAAGTTCCACTTCGACTTCGAGAAGAACGAGATGGGCGAGCGCAACGGGGTGTTCGTCACCGGCGTCGAGCACAAGATGGGCCTCAAGGTCTCCACGACCTGCGAACTGACCTTCGGCGGTCACGGCGTGCCCGCCAAGGGCTGGATGGTCGGCGGCGACGAGCTCAACCAGGGCATCCGTCAGATGTTCGATGTCATCGAGCACGCGCGCATGATGGTCGGCACCAAGGCCATCTCCACCCTGTCGACCGGCTACCTCAACGCGCTCGAATTCGCCAAGGAGCGTGTCCAGGGCGGCGACATGACCGAGATGGCCGACAAGACCGCCCCGCGCGTCACCATCACCCACCACCCGGACGTGCGGCGTGCGCTGATCCGCCAGAAGGCGTTCGCCGAGGGTCTGCGCGCGGTGTACATGTACACGGCGGCCCACCAGGACGTCGAGACCGCCGCGCGCGTCTCCGGCGCCGACGGCGAGCTGGCCCATCGGGTCAACGATCTGCTGCTGCCGATCGTCAAGGGCGTCGGTTCCGAGCGCGCCTACGAGCTGCTCACCGAGTCGCTTCAGACGTTCGGCGGGTCGGGCTTCCTGCAGGACTACCCGATCGAGCAGTACATCCGCGACGCCAAGATCGACTCCCTCTACGAGGGCACCACCGCGATCCAGGCACAGGACTTCTTCTTCCGCAAGATCGCCCGTGACCGCGGCACCGCCGTGGGCCACGTGTCGGCGCAGATCAAGCAGTTCCTGGACAGCGACGCGTGCGGCGGCCGACTGGCGGCCGAGCGGGAGCTGCTCGCGACCGCTCTCGCGGACGTCGAGGCCATGATCGGCACGTGCTTCGATCACCTCATGGGTTCGCAGGACGACCCCAAGCGCCTGTACACGGTCGGGTTCGCCTCGGTGCGCGTCCTCATGGCGTTCGGTGACCTCATGATGGGCTGGCGTCTCCTGGTCGGCGCAGAGGTCGCCCTCGGCGCGCTGGACGGGGCGTCCGACGACGACAAGGACTTCTACAACGGCAAGATCGCCGCCGCCCGGTGGTTCGCCAAGAACGAGCTGCCCCTGATCAGCGCCACCCGCGCGATCGTCGCAGACCTCGACAACGAGCTGATGGAGCTGGACGAGTCCGCGTTCTGATCCGCACCTCACGGGCCTGACGAGGCCCGCCCGTCGATCCGCCGCCCCGCCCGGGCGGCGGATCGACTCATTTCGGCGGGACACGCGCCCGTCGCGGACGGATCTCGACGCACATCGGTGGACCTGTGAGCGGCATCACCCTATCGTCGGAAAAACGACCGGCTCGCACCGGCCGGCCGGGACATGCCCGAATACCGGAGGAGTTCCGATGTCCGAAGAGCGCAAGCACGACGATCCCACCCTGACCACACGTCAGGGACACCCGATCTCCGACAACCAGAACACCCGCACCGTCGGCCCCCGTGGTCCGGCGACTCTCGAGAACTACCAGTTCCTCGAGAAGATCAGCCACTTCGACCGCGAGCGGATCCCGGAACGCGTGGTCCACGCGCGCGGGTTCGTCGCCTACGGCGAGTTCGAGGCGACCGGGAAGTGGGGCGATGAGCCGATCTCCACGTACACCCGCGCCAAGCTGTTCCAGGAGGCGGGGAAGAAGACCGATGTGGCCATCCGCTTCTCCACGGTGATCGGTGGCCGCGACTCGTCCGAGGTCGCGCGCGACCCCCGCGGCTTCGCCGTGAAGTTCTACACCGAGGACGGAGACTGGGACCTCGTCGGCAACAACCTCGGGGTGTTCTTCATCCGAGACGCCATCAAGTTCCCGGACGTCATCCACTCCCTGAAGCCCGACCCGATCACCTTCCGGCAGGACCCGGCGCGGATCTACGACTTCATGTCGCAGTCGCCCGAGTCGATGCACATGCTGGTCAACCTCTTCAGCCCGCGCGGCATCCCGGCGGACTACCGCCACATGCAGGGGTTCGGGGTGAACACCTACCGATGGGTGAACTCCGCGGGCGAGAGCCACCTGGTCAAGTACCACTGGCTGCCCCATCAGGGGGTCAAGAGCCTGACCGAGGAGGACGCGGCGAACATCCAGGCGCACGACACCGGCCACGCGTCCAAGGATCTGTACGAGGCCATCGAGAACGGCGACTATCCCAAGTGGGATCTGGTCGTGCAGATGATGTCGGACGACGACCACCCGGAACTGGACTTCGACCCGTTGGACGACACCAAGACCTGGCCGGAGGAGGTCTTCCCGCCGAAGCTCGTCGGCACCATGACGCTCAACCGCAATATCGACGACCATCACAACGAGAACGAGCAGATCTCGTTCGGCACCGGCGTCCTGGTCGACGGCCTCGAGTTCTCCGACGACAAGATGCTGGTCGGCCGGACGTTCTCCTACAGCGACACCCAGCGCTACCGCGTCGGCGCCAACTACCTGCAACTGCCGGTCAACAGCGCCAAGAACGCCACTGTCGCCACCAACCAGCGCGGCGGCACGATGTCGTACGGGGTCGACCTGCAGGGCCAGAACCCACACGTGAACTACGAGCCGTCGACCATGAGGGGTCTGCGCGAATCCGAGCCCACCGGCGAGAAGGATGTGGGCCCGGAGTTGAGCGGCCGTCTCACCCGCAGCGAGATTCCCCGCACCAACGACTACATGCAGGCGGGGCAGCGATTCCGTCTCATGTAGGAGTGGGAGCGCGATGACCTGGTGAAGAACTTCATCGACAACATCGGTGAGGCGACCCGCGAGGTGCAGGAGCGCATGGTCTGGCACCTGCTCATGTGCGAGGACGAGCTGGGACTGCGGGTCGGCGAGGGCCTGGGCATCACACCCGACGACGTCCGTCACCTCGAGCCGCTGCCCAAGCAGCAGCTCACCGACGCCGAGCGCGAGCGGCTGGCGAACCTCGGTGCCAACGGCCCACGCGACGTCAAGGGTCTGACCATGACGCACTGCGTCCCCAACGAGCGCGTCGTCGTCGACCGCTGACGAGCGCCGCCACCGCCTCCACCTCCAGAAATCCGCTACTCGGATTCCGGTTCCGCTATCCCCATTGGGGTAGCGGATCGGGATTCGGAGTAGCGGATTTTCGCTGACCGGGAACCGGGCCGCTGCGGGGTCAGTTCCCGGGCACGCCGGGAATGCGGAACTCCGGTAGGCCCGGGATCCGGATCGGGTCACCGGGTCCGGGGAGCGCGGGCGGCGGTGGTGGCGGTGACGAGGTGGGATCGTCGTCCTCGGGAGTCTCGGCCCGGCACACGATCCGGTCTCGCGGCGCGTAGCTCGACGAGACGGTGTCGGTGCTCACGGTGTCGCCGCCGCGCAGGACGACCCGGGTCACGCGGGCGGTGTACCCGTCTGCGCCCGGACTCGGGGTACACCCGGCCGTGCCGACGACCCGGGTCTGGGCCCGCCGGATGTCGGTCCGGGGGGCCGTCGAGACCCTCACCGTGTACTCGGGCGTCCCCCACAGCCGGACCGTCACCGAGTTGCCGCTACCCGATGCATCGATCACCAGGCCGGTGTCCTGGGCGTTTCGGAATCCGACGTCGGCCGAGGCGGTGGCATCGCGGCCCGCCGGGAACGCGTCGCCGTCGACACCGCGGGAGCTGCGGACGAGGTCCTGTGCGCCGGAGTCAAACGCAGCGTTGAACAGGGCGGTGGCGACGGCGTCGGCGGACACGTCTCCGGAGACGGTGCCGGCGACCTCCGCCATGGAGAAACTCCCGCCCGCCGGGATGAAGTGCCCGGCCAGCGAGGCGATCATCGACTGGGCCTGTCCGCTCGCGCTGACGGCCACCGTGAACTGGCCGACGGGCTCGCGGATGCCGGCCCGCTCGGCCTCCGCGGTGGTCAGCTCGGGGTCGCGGCCCACGTAGCCGACGGGGAGCACGCGCGGGCCGTCGACGTCGGTGAGTTGCCCGGGCAGCCGACCGAGCAGCGGGCCCCATTCGACGGTGCGTCCCTGGACCGCGGGAACGATGGTGGCGCTCGACCCGCTGAACTCGAAACTCGCGTCCCTGCCCACCTGCTCGGTCTCCTCCAGGAGCGGGTC
>NZ_JAALDN010000218.1 GCF_014144855.1 Dietzia maris
CTCCCCGATCCGGTCGCGGGGGAAAAGCACCGGCACCGCGCCCGGGTCGTCCGGGTCGACCATCTCGATCTCCCGCTCGGCGGGCTCGGGCCGCTCGCGCCCGGGGGCCGATGGCGGGGCGGGGAGCCTGGTGGTGACGGTGATGGTCGCCGGCTCGGTGCCGTCGTCGCGCATCCGCGAGGCCAGCAGCGTCAGGTCCCGGGAGGCGGCGGGCTCGGCCACGTCCCGGATCAGCGCCCGCACCTGCTCGGCGTCGGTCTCGGTGGGCGTGTAGTCGACGGGCAGGTCCACTCCGTTGTCGTCGAGCCAGTGCTCGAGCACCGCGTCGCGGGAGTTCTCGATCTGTAGGCGCTGCCCGTCGAGCGGGATGGCCGAGCGGACCTGATCCCGGTCGAACCAGATGGCGCCCTCGCGGGGTTCGAAGTCCGCCTGGAGGGCGAGGCGCTCGAGGAAATCGGTCAGCCGGGCGTCCGGGATGACGCTGGCGATCCCGACCTCGGTCGACCACACCACGCTGATCAGCCGCTTCAGCGGGTTGAGGGGCTGTTCACCGCCCCGGTCGAGCGTGCCCTGCCAGTCCACCGACAGGCCGACCGAGTCGGGGTCCAGCGTGGTCGACACGGCCCCGGCGCGCAGATCCACCTCGTCGTCGACCCGCGGTCCGAGCTCGGCGATCAGTCGCTGTTCGGCGTCGGCGGTCCGCATCCCGCCCACCTGGATGCCGGCGACCTCCGTCCCGCGCGGGACCCGGCCGATGCTGTGCACAAGATCGAAGCCGTACAGGACCGCGAGTGCCATGAACAGGCCCACACCGGTGTAGATCCACCGCGACCGCACCCGGTACCGATGTCGGTCGGACGCAGCCGGGAGCGGGCCCGCGCCCTCGATCGCGACGGGGCGTGCCGGGGTGTCGTCATCGTGGGACTCGACCACGCGTCATCCACCTCCTCCCGAGCGGGGGACGGCGGAACCCCGCGGGCCGCCGGCCGGGGACGTCCCCGCCCGAACCACTGTGAACACCACTATGACGGACCGATACCGATGAGTGCAGCCCCCGCGCCGGACGCGGGGGCTGCGCTCATCGGACTCACGGGACGAGCCCGCGGCGAGATGGACGAGGTGCGGGGGTCAGCGCTCCACGATCGCGGTGACGCCCTGGCCGCCCGCGGCGCAGACGGAGATGAGCGCCCGGCCGGAGCCCTTCTGCTCGAGCAGCTTGGCCGCGGCGGCCAGGATGCGGCCGCCGGTGGCGGCGAACGGGTGACCAGCCGCCAGCGACGAGCCGTTGACGTTGAGCTTGGAGCGGTCGATCGACCCCAGGGCCTTGTCCAGGCCCAGGCGCTCGGTGCAGTACTCCTCGGACTCCCACGCGGCCAGGGTGGCCAGCACCTGCGAGGCGAACGCCTCGTGGATCTCGTAGTAGTCGAAGTCCTGCAGGGTCAGGCCGTTGCGGGCCAGCAGCCGCGGCACCGCGTAGGTGGGGGCCATGAGCAGCCCGTCGGGCGTGCGACCGTCGTGGCCGTGGACGAAGTCCACCGAGGCGGTCTCCGAGTCCACCAGGTAGGCGCGGACCGGCAGTTTGTTCTCCTTCGCCCACTCCTCGCTGGCCAGCAGCACGGTGGAGGCGCCGTCGGTCAGCGGGGTGGAGTTGCCGGCCGTCATGGTGGCCTCGGTGCCGTGGGCCTCGGCGTCGCGCTTGCCGAAGACCGGCTTGAGCTTGCCCAGCTTCTCTTCGGAGGAGTCGGGCCGCATGTTGTCGTCGCGGGCCACGCCGAGGTAGGGCGTCACGAGGTCGTCCTGGAAACCGGACTCGTAGGAGGCGGCGAGGTTGTGGTGGCTGGCGACGGCCAGCGCGTCCTGGTCGGCGCGCGTCACCCCCATCTCGCGGGCGGTGATGGCGGCGTGCTCACCCATCGACAGCCCGGTACGCGGCTCGGCGTTCTGCGGCTGCTCGGGCACGAGGCCCTGCGGGCGGATCTCGCCGAGGAGCTTCAGGCGGTCGACGGTGGACTTGGCGGAGCTGACCTTGATGAGGGTCTTGCGCAGGTCGTCGTTCACCGAGAGCGGCGCATCCGAGGTGGTGTCGGTGCCTCCGGCGATGCCGGACTCGATACGCCCGAGGGCGATCGCGTCGGCCACCTGGATCGCGGCGGCCAGGCCGGTGCCGCAGGCCTGCTGGACGTCGTAGGCCGGGCTGGCCGAGTCGAGCACCGAGCCGATCACCGACTCGCGGGTGAGGTTGAAGTCGCGGGAGTGCTTGAGCACGGCGCCGGCGACGACCGACCCGACGCGCTTGCCCTGGAGGTTGTAGCGGCTGGCCAGTCCGTCGATCGCGGCGGTGAGCATGTCCTGGTTGGAGGCGTCCGCGTACTTGCCGTTCGAGCGGGCGAAGGGGATTCGGTTGCCGCCGACGATGGCGACCTTGCGGGGGCTGGTGGTCACGTGTGTCACTCCCGTTGTGTTCTCGGTGTCCGGTGGCCCGAAACGCGGCCCTGCACGTATTGTTACTCAGCAGTAAGTTACTTGTCGACCCGTAGTACCGCACCTCTCCAGGAGATGATCGCCATGGCACAGGGCAACCTCGACCTCTACTCGCAGTTCGTGACCTCGGCCCCGGGGTCGTTCATCGCCGGCAAGGTCGGCCTCCCGCAGCCGGAGCAGCTGCGTCGGTACGAGGCCGGACAGCCCGCCCTGCACGGTCCCGTCCTCATCGGCGGCGAGGGCCGCCTGGCCGAGCCCGTCCGGGAGATGCTGGTCGGCGACTACGAGCTGGCCGCCGCGGGCGCCGAGGGCAAGTTCGCCGGCCTCGTCTTCGACGCCACCTCGCTGCGTCGCCCGGAGGACCTCAAGGCCCTGTTCGAGTTCTTCAACCCGGTCGTCCGCAACGTCGCCGCCAGCGGCCGCATCGTCGTGCTGGGCACCACCCCGGAGGAGACGGGCTCGGTCGAGGAGCGCATCGCCCAGCGCGCGCTCGAGGGCTTCACCCGCTCGCTCGGCAAGGAGATGAAGCGCGGCTCCACCGTCCAGCTCGTGTACGTCTCCCCCGACGCCGACGCGGGAGCCTCCGGGCTCGAGTCCACCCTGCGGTTCATCCTGTCCGGCAAGTCGGCGTACGTCGACGCGCAGGTGTTCCGCGTGGGGGCCGGCTCGGCCACCGCCCCGGCATCGTGGGACCGCCCGCTCGAGGGCAAGCTCGCCGTCGTCACCGGCGCCGCCCGCGGTATCGGCGCCGAGATCGCGGCCGTGCTCTCCCGCGACGGCGCGCACGTGATCTGCTGCGACATCCCGGCCGCCGGAGAGTCGCTGTCCGCCACCGCCAACAAGGTCGGCGGCACCTCGCTGCCGCTGGACGTCACCGCCGCCGACGCCGCCGAGGTCCTGGCCAAGCACGTGACAGAGCGTCACGACGGCCGCGTCGACGTGCTCGTCCACAACGCCGGCATCACCCGTGACAAGACGCTGGCCGGCATGGACAGCGCCCGCTGGGACTCCGTCATGGCCGTCAACCTCATCGCCCCCGAGCGCATCACCGCCGAGCTCGCCGAGAAGGGCGTGCTGGGCGAGGGCTCGCGCGTCGTGGGTGTGTCCTCGATGGCCGGCATCGCCGGTAACCGCGGCCAGACCAACTACGCGGCTTCGAAGGCCGGTGTCATCGGGTTCGTCAACGGCGCCTCGGCCGAGCTGGCCTCGAAGAACGTCACCGTCAACGCCGTGGCGCCGGGCTTCATCGAGACGCAGATGACGGCCGCCATCCCGTTCGCCACCCGCGAGGCCGGCCGTCGCATGAACTCCATGCAGCAGGGCGGTCTGCCGGTCGACGTGGCCGAGACGATCGCCTACTTCGCCAACCCCGCCTCGTCCACGGTCACCAACAACGTGATCCGCGTGTGCGGCCAGTCCCTGCTGGGTGCGTGATCTGACGTGGAGTACACCCGCCTTCCCGCCATCCCCAACCTGCTCGCCCAGTACGGCAAGGCCGCGGTGGGAGCCCTGCCCGTCGTGGGCGGCTCCCGCGACGGCAAGGCCATGCCGTCGAAGGGCGTCGAGGTCGCCGGCGTGCGCGTGGACGTGGCCAACCTGGCCGCCTACGCCCGCGTCTGTGGCCTGCGGCTGACCGACGAGCTGCCGCTGACCTACCCGTTCACCCTGGCGTTCCCGCTGAGCATGCAGCTCATGCTGGATCCGGACTACCCGGTGCCGGCGATGGGGTCGGTGCACCTGACCAACGAGATCGAATCGCGCCGCCCGCTGCGGGTCGGCGACGAGCTCAACATCCGGGCGCACGCCGAGAACCTGCGTGAGCACCCCGCCGGGTTGCTGCTGGACGTGGTCACCGAGATCCGTACCGGTGACGACGACGAGCCCGCCTGGGTGCAACGGTCGGGCCTGCTCTCGAAGCGGCGGACCTCGCTGACCCCGGCCAAGGACGCCCCGCGCCCGCCGAGGCCCGAGCCGCCGACCGCGGCCGAGATCGGCGACCCCACCGTGGTGAAGTCGGTGTCCGAGGCGCAGATCGCGGAGTACGCGGCCGTGTCCGGGGACCGCAATCCCATCCACGTGTCCAAGGTGGGCGCGAAGGCGTTCGGCTTCCCGAACGTCATCGCCCACGGCATGTGGACGGCCGCCACGCTGCTCGGCACGGTCGAGGGCGGGATCCCCGAGCGGGCCCGCTACTCGGTCGAGTTCGGCAAGCCCGTGATCCTGCCGGCCAGGCTGGGCATCTACGCCCGTCGCGGCGGCGCCGGGGATCCCGCCTGGTCGCTGACCGTGCGCAATCCCAAGAAGCTGGGCACCGTGCACGCGACCGCGAGCATCGAGGAGCTCTAGGCCCCACCCGGCACGCGGCCCGACCGGGCTCCGTCGTCGAGAAGAGCGTCCCGCACACCTGCCTCTCGGGCGACGTGTGCGGGACGCTCTTCTCGTCGCCGGGCCGGACCCGCCGGGCCGAGATCCGGTGTCGCGCGGCCCGCGCGTCGAATAGGTTCGGCCACAGGGAGGGAGCCCTTCCGGATCCCCTCACCCCGGCCCAGGAGTAGCTGTGCACCGCACCGAGTTCCCCCGCCTCCTCGCCCGGCCGGCCGCCCTCGTGGCGGTGGCCGTGGTCGTCACGCTCACCGCCTGCTCGACGACGAGCGACCCGGATGGCACCGACTCCGGTGGCGCCCCGGGCGCCGGCCCAGTCGGGTCGCAGCCCCCCGGGCAACCTGCCACACAGGGCCCCGTCGTCGAGGTGGAGACGGTCGCCGACGGGCTGACGATCCCCTGGGACGTCGTCCGCGACCCCGAGGGCGTCATCGTCACCGGCGAGCGGGGTTCGGGCACCCTGTACGCGATCCGCGGGAGCGGGGAGCGGACCGTTGTCGACGCGGACCTCGGCGAGCTGTACGACCGGGGCGAGAGCGGCCTGATGGGGATGGCACTGTCCGGGGACTTCGCCACCAGCCGCGAGGTGTACACCTGCCATTCCTCGGCCGAGGCGGACGACAACCGCGTCACTTCCTGGACCGCCACCGAGGACTGGTCCGCCCTCGAGGCGCCTCGCGTCCTGGTGGACGGCATCCTGCTGGCCGACCGGGGCCTGCACTCGGGCTGCCGCATCCTGGTCCATCCGGACGGCACTCTGTACATCGGCACGGGCGATGCGTTCACCGGCCCGGCGCCCCAGAACCCCGAGTCGCTCTCGGGCAAGATCCTGCACATCACCCGCGACGGCGAGCCGGCCGACGACACCATCGGCGACTCCCCCGTCCTGACGTACGGCCACCGCAACGTGCAGGGGCTGGCCCTGCGGCCGGACTCCGACCAGATCGTCGCCGCGGAGCACGGGCCGGACGTCGACGACGAGGTGAATCTCGTGCTCGCCGGGTCCAACTACGGATGGGACCCGAACTCCGGCGGCCGGTACGACCAGAACGTACCGATGACCGACACCGGCGACTTCCCCGATGCGGTGGAGGCGGCGTGGCGTTCCGGGGACCCGACCCTCGCTCCGGGCGGGATCGCGTTCCTCGACGACCCCGCGTGGGGCGAGTGGGACGGAGCCCTGGCGGTGGCGATGCTCAAGACCAGCCAGATCGTCCTCATGACGCTGTCCGAGGACGGCACCTCCGTCACCACGACCGCAGCGATCCTGCGAGGAGAACACGGCCGCCTGCGATCGATCACCCCGGAGCCCGGCGGGTCGCTGCTCGTCACCACCTCCAACGGTGGCGGCACGGACAAGGTCCTGCGCGTCCGGCCCGCAGCGGGCTGAGTCACCCGGCCCCGGCCGCGGCCCCGGACCGGTACCGCTGCCCGCTCGTGACCCCTAGCCTGTGGCTCGCATCACTTCTCACACCACAGCAGGGAGCTCTTGGGAGCTCTCCGTGCACGACCGCGCTATATCCCGTTCGTCCCGCACCCGCACCCGCTCCCTCGCAGGGGCCGCCGCCGCTGCCGCCGTCGTCGTCGTCATGCCCGCCGTGGCGTTCGCTCAGAGCAGCCTGCCCGGTGGCTCCTCCGGGTCGCTCGACACCAGTCTGATCCCGCCGGGCGTCCTGTTCCCGCCCGAGGTGGGCAACGGTGCGGGGGACGGCGTCGAGGTGGTGGAGGGTCCGGCGGTCCGCGCCACCACCGTCATGGAGGGGCTCAACATCCCCTGGGACGTGGTCCGCACGCCGGACGGCACCCTCCTCACCGGCGAGCGCGGCGGCCGGATGGTCGTGCAGGAGCCCGGCGCGGAGCAGCGCACGGTGCAGATCGACCTGCCCGGCCTCGTCCGCCAGTCCGAGAGCGGCCTCATGGGCATGGCCGTGGATGCCGGTTTCGAGCAGAACCGTCAGATCCACGTGTGCTGGTCGCGATCGGCCGACGGTGAGAGCGACAACCGGATCACCACCTTCGAGGCCGCCGGGGACTGGTCCGCGCTGACCAAGGTCCGCGACACCCTCACAGGGATCCCGCTGGGCGAGGAGGGCATCCACAGCGGCTGCCGTCTGCTCGCCGCCCCCGACGGGTCGATCTACGTGGGCGCCGGAGACACCTACGGCCCGACCGGCCCACAGTCCCTCGACTCGCTGGCCGGAAAGACCCTGCACATCGACCCCGACGGCACCCCGGCCGGAGATTCCGACTCGGTGATCCACACGATCGGCCACCGCAACGTGCAGGGCCTGGCGATCGACCCGGACTCCGGGCGCGTCTACTCCGCGGAGCACGGGCCGGACGCCCACGACGAGGTCAACCTCCTCCAGCCGGGCGCGAACTACGGCTGGAACCCGAACGTCGACGGACGCTACAACCAGAACGTCCCCATGACCGACACCGAGGAGTTCCCGGACGCGGTCGAGGCCGTCTGGTCCTCCGGGGCCCCGACCCTCGCGCCCGCCGACATCGAGTTCCTGCGGGGATCCGAGTGGGGCGAGTGGGAGGGGGCGCTCGCGATGGCCAACCTCAGGAGCCAGAAGCTCGTCCTCCTCCGACTCAGCGAGGACGGGCGGTCCGTCGTCGACTCCGCGGTGCTCCTCGAGGGCGAGTTCGGTCGCCTGCGGTCCCTGGCGCCCGAGCCCGACGGCTCGCTGCTGGTGACGACCTCCGACGCCGACAATCGCGACTCCGTGTTCAGCATCAGCCCGGCGGCGGGCTGACCGGCCTAGAGCCGTAGGACCTGCCGGGCGGCGTCGGCCAGTGCGATCGCGTAGCCGGCGCCGTGCCCGGCGGAGTGGGTGGCCAGCGGGTGCAGCTGATGCAGCGGGACCCTGTCGCGCCATCCCTCCCGAAGCGGGTGCGCCTCGTCGTACCCGCGGAGGATCTCGTCCGGGTGCGGCGAGCCGAACAGCGCGAGCATCGCGAGGTCGGTCTCGCGGTGGCCGCCGTGCGCGGCGGGGTCGATGAGCACGGCCTCGACGTCGTTCTCTCCGCCGCCCTCCCCGTCGGCCCGCGCCGGGGTCCACAGCACGTTGCCGGTCCACAGGTCGCCGTGGAGGCGCGCGGGGACGTCGCCGGGGTCGTCGAGTTCGCCGGACGCGACGCGGTCGCAGGCCCGCTCGACCACGGCGAGGTCGGCGCCGCCGAGGACACCGAGGTCCACCGCT
>NZ_JAALDN010000219.1 GCF_014144855.1 Dietzia maris
AGGCGTTGCGCGACGGCACGATCGACGCCGTGGCCTCGGCCCGCCTCGGGCTGTCGGTCGTGTGGACCGAGGCCCGTCGCCGGGGATTCGATCTCGCTGATGTCGCCGGGTGGATGGCCACGCGCACCGCCGGGGTCGTGGGCCTGCGGGACCGCGGTGAGATCCGGGTCGGCCTGCGCGCGGACCTCGCCGCGGTCGCCGACGACGACGCGTTCGTCGTCCTGCCCGGGACCCGTGAGCTGGGCTCTGCGGACTCGGTGTACGCCCAGCGTGCCCTGGCGGGCGTGGTGCGGTGGACGATGCGGGGCGGAACGGTGATCGACCCCCGTGCCCTCGCCCTCGGGACTGTCCTGACCCGACAGACGAAGTGAACCCCACAGTGGTAGGTCTCGACCTGTCCTTCCCGGCAGGGGTCACCTCGGGCCTGCTCATCACCGAGTACGTCATCAAGATCCTCGCGCTGGGGATGGTCCCCGAGAACCGGCAGCCGTCGTCGTCGCAGGCGTGGCTGCTCGCCATCCTCTTCATCCCGGTGGTGGGGGTGCCGTTGTTCCTCCTGCTGGGCAATCCCTACATCACCGGGCGACGGCACCTCATCCAGGCCGAGGCGAACCATCTCTATGCCAGGGCGCTCGAGAAGCGGCCCACCGTTCCCGACGGAGTGCGCGTGGGGCCCGGGGTGCGGACCATCCTGGAGATGAACCGGACCCTCACCGCGATCCCCGCCATGTCCGGGGACTTCATCGGCCTGCATCCGGACTACACGCGGTCGTTGGCGGCGATGACCGAGGCGGTCCGTGCCGCCCGGGACCACGTGCACATCGAGTTCTACGCGCAGTCGTGGGACTCCGAGACCGACGAGTTCTTCACCGCCGCGGTCGAGGCCGCCGATCGGGGGGTCGTGGTCCGGGTGCTGGTCGACCACCTCGGGTCACTGCGCTACCGGGGGTTCACGAAGCTCCGGAAGCGGCTGCGGCGGACCCCGGTGGAGTTCCACCTGATGCTGCCGGTGAACCCGTTCCGCGGCCGGTTCAGGCGGCCGGACCTACGCAATCACCGCAAGATGCTCATCGTGGACGGGGTGCACGGGTTCATCGGGTCGCAGAACCTCATCGAGCGCCACTACGGCAGTTCACGCAACGCCCGGCTCGGCCGCGAGTGGGTCGATCTGATGATGGAGGTCCGCGGGGAGATCGTCCAGGCGATGGACAGCGTGTTCGCCGTGGACTGGTATTCCGAGTCCGGCGAGGTGATCGGCACGCTGGAGGACGTGGCGCAGGGCGCACCACTGGCGCCCGGACGCAAGGGCGGGGATCCCACGGCGGGCGACCCGGTGAGCGCGTTCCAGCTGGTCCCGTCCGGCCCGGGGTACAGGACGCAGCCCGGGCTGCGGATGTTCACCCAGCTCATCGGCCAGGCACGGAAGCGGGTGCGGATCGTCAGCCCGTACTTCGTGCCGGACGACGCTCTCCTGCACGCCATCACGTCGGCGTCGTTCCGCGGGGTGGGGGTGGAGTTGTTCGTCCCCGAACACGCCGACCAGTTCCTCGTCCACCACGCCCAGCGGTCCTACTACCGCGCGCTGCTCGAGGCCGGGGTGGTGATCCACCGCTTCCGCTCCCCGGCGGTCCTGCACACCAAGACGGTGCTGATCGACGACTACGCCGGGATCGTGGGCTCGAGCAACATGGACCAGCGCTCGTTCAACCTCAACTTCGAGATCAGTCTGCTGGTCCTGGGCGGCGAGGCGGTCGCGGAGCTCAACGACGTGGTGGACTCCTACCTCGAGGACTGCACCACGTTGGGCATCGAGACGTGGATGAGCCGCCCGTGGCCGGGGCGGTACGTCGACAACGTCGCACGTCTCACCTCCGCGCTGCAGTAGGCCGGGTCCGGCGGCGGATCGGGTCCGGCGGCGGATCGGGTCCGGCCGGACAGCCGGCGCTACGGGCGGGCGGCACCGCAGTAGTACGCTCAGCGTGCGCGGGTCGCACAGGCCCGCCCCTGCGACGAGAGGCTGTGCCCGATGCCCCAGACCCGTGGTTCCGGAGTCCGGACCAGGCGCCTCGGCGCCGCCGTC
>NZ_JAALDN010000021.1 GCF_014144855.1 Dietzia maris
AGATGTCGGGGTCGCCGTGCGCGATCTGCATCGCCTCGATCTGCCCGGGCAGTCCCTTGGAGGTGGCGCCGACGATCGCCTTGATGCTCAGCCGCACGTCCCAGCCGGACTCCTCGGCCAGACCCCGCGCCAGCAGGACGCCGGGCAACTCGTCAGGGGAGTCGGCGCCGAGGCCGGCGGCGAGCGAGTCGCCGAAGATCATCATGTGCACATCGCACGTCATTCCGGGTCGCCACGGCTCGGGTGACCGGGCCCCGGGCCGGTAGAGCCCGTCGCCGGAGTAGGGCCGCGACGTCGGCTTGGGGATCACCCGGCGCGCGATCCGGGCCTGCTGCGTGAGCACCTCCTGGGCACCGCGGAACGCCCCGACCGTGCCGACGGCAGCCAGCCCGAGGCTCATCCAGAGGCGTCGGGAGGCGTCGTCGGCGTCGGTCATCGGGCGTGTCGTCTCCCCTCTGGGTTGTGGTCGGACTCTGGGTTGTGGTCGAACTCTGCGTTGTGGTGGGACCCGGCGCTGTGGTGGGACCCGGCGTCGTGGCGTGAGCCCGGCCGGTGGCGTGCGGCGGACGGAGCGGCCAGCCCACGGGCGTGCTGGGCCAACTCGACGATAGCCCTCCTGCTCTCGGCCGGCCCGCGGGAGAGGTCGATCGGGTACTCCACGATCGAGATGTCGGTGTGGACGATCCGTCGGGGCTGGGGGGAATCGTCGCGCCGCTGGGCCGGGTAGACCAGGTACGCGCGGCCCACCCCGAGCGCGGTGCAGGCGGCCAACAGTCGGTAGTGCTCGGCGGCGCGGGCCCGGCGGTCCGTGGGATAGGTCGGGACGAACGTGGTGACGGGCTCGCCGTCGACCTCGTACACCAACCCCGTGCGCACGGAGATGTGGTCACCGTCGTCGGACGGCGCGCTGTGACGACCCGACGGCGCGTCGTCCGCCTCGGCACCGGAATCCAGGTTGACGACGGGGTTCTGCAGCAGCCGACCACCCCGGCCGTCGAGGGCGGCGGTCAGCTCGGCTTCCACGAAGCGTTCGAACAGTGCCGGCATCTCGGTGACGAAGGCCGCCGACGCTGCGTGGCCGTCCTCGACCTCCACCGAGATCCGCCGCACGATGCGGTCCGCCAACGCGAGCGCGTCCTGGTAGCGGGCGTTGAGCCTGCTGGGCGTCCACGCCGGCACGGGCGCGCCCTGGCCGATGAGCGTGGCGTCCGACAACCGGGCGTCGACCATGGCCAGCCGGCGGCGGGTGGAATCGGGCAGCTCGGGCAGGAACTGCAGGCGGTGGGCGGCCGTGCGCAGGATGCGGTTCTCGGGGATGTCCGGGGTGAACTCGGAGTAGGTGACCTCGAGTGGGATGGTCATGCCCGGGTGGCGGCGGATCTGGTCACCCAGTCGGATCCGGCCGCGCACGGTGGTCAGCGCCTCGTCGACCCTGCGGTACCCGCGCAGCAGTCCGGCGGACAGGGCCCGGTGCGCCAACCGGGCCATGGACTCGGCGACGGAGGTCCACAGCTCGTCGTCGTCCCTGGCCTGCACCGATGAGGACAGGAAGGGGTCGTCGGCCGCGTGGTCGAGCAGGAAGAACAACTGCGTCAGGCCGAGGCTGGCGGCGGGCATGACCCGCACCGACAGTCCTTCGACGCGGACCGAACCGACCGCGCCGCAGGGGATGAGTCGCCACGTGTCGCGGCCGGCGGGCAGCACCTCCACGAGGCCGGTCTGCGACAGGTGCTGCGCCCCCTCCCAGCTCAGGTTGACGAGGCGGCCGCGGCGATCGAACTCGTCGAACTCGAGGGCCACCGGCGACGCCGGCGGCTGTGCCGACGCCGGCGCGCCAGCGCGCGACGGAGGTGCGGTCACGCCCGCCCGATCTTGCGGCGCAGCGCCGCGAGGCCGAACCGCTCGTGCACCTCGGCGCGGGTGAGCCGCCCGTAGTAGTGCTCCTCGAGCAGTGGGAGGAGGTCGAACCGCCAGATGGCCTCGAGGCCGCCCGGCTCGGTGGCCCGGTCCTTCATGAAGTACGACGGCCCGATCCGCAGGTCGCGGTCGGAGTCGTCGATCTCGGAGTTGAGCGCCTCGAGCAGTTCCGCGGGCTCGGTCGTCACGCCGCGCGCCTCGAGGTGGCGTCGGAGCACACCGGCCACGGGCGGGGTGTCGGGGTGCAGTTCCATGAACGCGAAGCGTCGGCGGATGGCGGCGTCAACCATGGCGATCGACCGGTCGGCGGTGTTCATGGTCCCGATGATGAACAGGTTGCGCGGCAGCCGGAAGGAGGTGTCGGGGGAGTACTGCGGCAGCACGGTCCGGTCCCGGTACTCCAGCAGGAAGTACATCTCGCCGAACACGCGGGCGAGGTCGGCGCGGTTCATCTCGTCGATGATGAGGAAGCTCGGGTGTTCGCGGCCCGACTCCGAGGTCGCCCGCGCGGCCTGGCGCCGCAGCGGCCCGGCCTGGAGAGCGAAGCCGGGCTGCCCCGACTCGGTGAGCGTGGGCCGGTAGCCCTCGAAGAAGTCCTCGTAGGCGTAGCTGGGGTGGAACTGCACCAGCTGGACCCGGCTGGGGTCGTCGGGGCCGGCGAGGAAGCGGGCCAGCTCCTGGGCGAGGAAGGTCTTGCCGGTGCCGGGCGGGCCGTAGAACACGATCTGCTGACGCTGTTGCAGGGTGTCGACGATCTCCTGCAACTCCTCGCGGGGCATGTGCAGGCCGTCGGCCAGCTCGTCGGTGACCTCGGGCAGGGTCGGCACCGCCCCGGCCGCGGGCGCCTCGGCGACCTGCGACTCCGCGGAGTGGCGCCCGGGGTGCATCGCCGAGAGCATCGCGTCCAGGCCGTCGGTGAGGTCGACGACCGTGCCGGGCTCGCCGATCAACTCGGACAGGGGACTGGGCAGGGTCTCCAGGTCGAGGGTGACGGTGCTCCACAGCACCGAGCGCTCGAGTTGCTGGCCGCCGTCGTCGACGTAGCCGAGGTCGTCGGTGAGGGTGCCCAGATGCAGTTTGGCGTCGGCGACAGTGGCCACCACGTCCTGCGGGTTCATCCGGGACAGGAAGGTGTGCAGTTCGGCCGTGAGCTGGAACCGGGCCTGGTAGTCCAGGTGCGGATAACCCTGCTCGACGGCCTGGGATACCTCGAGCCGGCTGGCGTGCGCGGGGATCCGCGGCAGGTGCGAGGCGGGCAGCGCGATGCGGTTCTGGGCGACCCACTGGCCGGCCTGGCCGACGCCGCCGCGGCCGG
>NZ_JAALDN010000220.1 GCF_014144855.1 Dietzia maris
CCCCGGCCGCCCGGCGAAACCCGCCGGCGCCCGCACGACCACCCGGCTAACCCTCCTCGCGCCGCCTTATGCGGGCGAGCACCGTTGCGACGCCGGCCAGGAAGTCCCGGCTGCGCCGCGCGGCCTGCTGCTCGAGGAGCAGCAGATCCAGTGCCCGGATCACCGCGGCCAGATCGGCGCCGGCGCCCAACCGATCCAGAGCCACTGCCGCCGCGACCGCCTGCCCCTCATGGAACGCCAGATCCGGCAGCACCGCCTCGACGGCCCGGGACAGCTCGCCTGCGGGCCGATCGTCGAACGCCGTGCTCACGAAGACGCGGTACTGCTCGAATCGGTCCCGGGCGGCGTCGAGCTCCTGGCGTAGGTTCGCGGTCGGAGACATGGTCGCCAAGCCTACGACGACGACGAGGTCACCCCGCCTTCACGGTCCCGCGGTCGCCGCGACTGCGCGCGCGGTTACACCCCGAACGCCGCGGGATAGCGGATGACGCCGTCCGGGACAGCAGGGGAGTCGTCGAGGGGCAGGGCCATCAACGCCTCGTCGGGGACGTCGAACGACGCGCGGATGCCGAAGCCGGAGGCGCGGCGGAAGCCGAATCGCGGGTAGTAGCTGGCATGGCCCAGCACCACGACGAGTTTCTCGCCCATCGCCCGAGCCGCGTCCAGGGCCGCGCGGGTGGCGGCCGAGCCGGCGCCGGTGCGCTGGAACTCGGGCAGCACCGAGCACGGCGCCAGCGCGAGGGCGGGTTCGTTCCCGACGTGGCAGCGGGTGAGCAGCGCGTGGCCGACCGGATGTCCGTCGGCGGTCGTGGCGATCAGTGACAGCCCGTCGATCCACGCGGCCGGGTCAGCGCGGAGGGCGTCGACGAGGTCGGCCTCGGCGGCGGTGGGAAAGGCGCGCAGAATGATGTCGCGGATCGCGGGGATGTCCGCGTCGGTCTCTGCGCGGGTGGTCCAGGTGGTCATGCGCTCTTTCGATCCGGGGTCAGCCCGAGTCGACAGACACGAGCTCGGTGTGACCGTGGGTCTCCAGGCGGAGGAGGCCCTCGTCGTCGTCGACTGGTACGGCTATTCCTACCTTGTCGGTGGCGGTGCCTCCGGGGTACAGCTCGCCGTTCAGGGCGTGGGGGACGACGGCGAGGTGGTCGTATCACTGGATGACCATGCCGTCCTCGGTCACGTACGAGACGCCGATGAGGGTAGTGGTGCCCAGCTCGTCGCCGACGTAGGTGGCCGTGAGGTCGACCAGGTCCCACCGGCCGCCGGCGGGCTAGCCCGGGGCTAACCACCCCGGATAGGCCCAGCGTGCGCATCGCACGGTCCACCGCGCCCGGACTCGCCGTGGCCAGCCCGGCCCGGCGTACCTCGGCGAGCATCTTGCGATGCCCGTACAGCCCGGCTGGCTGCATCCTCCGGCGTCCCTGCGCATCAGGCTTTTACACCAGCTGCCGGACGACGTCCTCCACTTCGGCGTCGCTGACGACCCGGGCCGCTACCGCCCGCCGGGGGAGGTCCACATCCGATGGGTGCGAGCGGCGATCTGCAGACCTGCTTTGCGCAGGCCACGGCAAATCGACTCGGGCCCCGTGCCCCTCGGCTCTCATCTGCTCGATGAGCTCGCAGATCACCGGTTGCGGGGGGTCGAGCTCCCCCGCAAGGAAGATCGAGGCCCGGCGCATGATCTCCAGGTCCTCGGTCAGTCGCCGGTTCTCGGCCTTGAGTCGCTTAATCTCGGCGGCCTCGTCGGTGCTGACGCCGGGGCGTGCGCCGGCGTCGATGTCGGCCTGCACCGCCCACCGCCGCACGGTCTCTTTGCCCAATCCCAGACGGCGGCCCACTTCACACTGTGAGTCTTGGGGTAGCTGGTCGGGGGCGGTTGCGGTGGTGGCGTCTGTTGGGCGGCGTGAGGCATAGCCTGTTGGCCTCCATTCGGTTGACGCGGCATCGTCCCCGTGTGAGTGTGAGTGTGAGGAAGTCAGAGGTTTGCCGAGCACAACCATTGGAGACTCGCCATGAAGGCTGTCGTCTATCAGTGGCCCAGAGATGTCGCGGTCACGGATGTTCCGGACGCGAAGATCGAACGTCCCACCGACGTGCTGGTCAAGATGACAACGACCAATATCTGCGGCTCGGACCTGCACATGAATGAGGGCCGGACCTCCTTCGAGCAGGGCCGCACGTTCGGCCACGAGAACATGGGGGAGGTGGTGGAAGTCGGTAAGGGCGTGGAGAAGGTCAAGGTGGGCGACCGGGTCGTGTTGCCGTTCAACATCTCGTGCGGGTTCTGCAAGAACTGCGAGCGCGGTCTCACGAATTACTGCCTGACCACGCAGCCTGACCCGTCCGCCGCCGGTGCGGCATACGGATTTGCGGACATGGGCCCGTACGGCGGAGGCCAAGCGGAGCTGCTCCGGGTCCCCTTCGGCGACCACAACGCGCTGCGCCTGGGTGAGGATGCGCAGGAGAAGGAGAACGACTACGTCATGCTCTCCGACATCTTCCCCACCGGTTACCACGCCACCGAGATGGCCGGCGTGATCCCGGGCGACAGCGTCGTGATCGCCGGGGCCGGACCGGTGGGGCTGATGGCTGCCCTGTCCGCGACGATCAAGGGGGCCGCGAAGGTCATGGTGGTCGATCGCCACCCCGACCGGCTCGCGCTGGCTGAGCAGATCGGTGCGATTGCCATCGACGACTCCAAGACCGACCCGGTGCAGGCGGTGCTGGACGAGACGATGGGGCTCGGAGCCGACCGTGGTTGCGAGCGCGTGGGCTATCAGGCCCATGATCCTCAGGGCAACGAAGACACGGCGGCCACCTTGAACATGCTCATCAACGCGGTGCGCTTCACCGGCGGGATCGGCACCGTTGGCGTGTTCGTCCCCCAGGACCCGGGGGCCAAGAGCGAATTGGCTAAGCAGGGCAAGGCGGCCATCGACTTCGGCACCCATTGGTTCAAGGGGCAGACCATGGGCAACGGTCAGTGCCCGGTCAAGAAGTACAACCGTCGGCTCCGGGACCTGATCGCGGCTGACAAGGCGAAGCCGTCCTGGATCGTCTCCCACGAGATCTCGCTGGAAGAGGCCGCCGACGCCTACAGGAACTTCGACGCAAGGTCCGAGGGCTGGACCAAGGTCGTCATCAAGCCAGGTATGTCCAGCGGAAAGAAGGCGAACTGACATGGCAGCAGATCTGCAGGGCAGGAGAGTCGCGATCCTCGCCGCGGACGGGGTCGAGCGCGTCGAGCTCGAGCAACCCCGCGAAGCACTGGACCGGGCCGGCGCCCGGACCGAGGTCCTCTCGGTCAGCGAGGGCGAGATCCAGGCCCGCGAGAATGATCTGGATCCGGCGGGGACGTTCGGCGTCGACGGGCTGGTGGCTCAGGCCTCGGTGGCCGACTACGACGCCTTGGTGCTTCCGGGCGGCACGGTGAACCCCGACAAGCTCCGGGTCGACGAGGACGCTGTCGCGTTCGTCCGGGACTTCGTCGAGAGCGGTAAGCCAGTGGCGGCGATCTGTCACGGACCGTGGACGTTGATCGAGGCCGGCGTGGCCACCGGTCGCACCCTGACGTCCTTCCCGAGCATTCGCACGGACCTGCGCAACGCCGGCGCGAACGTCGTCGACCAGGAGGTCGTGGTCGACAAGAATCTCATCACCAGCCGCACGCCCGACGATCTGTCGGCGTTCTGCGACGCGCTCGTGTCCCAACTCGCGGGCACCACGACAAAGGAAGAGGTGTCGTCATGAGTGTGACCAAGGGATTGCTGGTCAGGTTCGACGCGTTGCCCGGCAAGGAGGACGAGGTGAAGGACTTCCTTGACAGCGGCCGTGCGCTTGTCGAGGGAGAGCAGGCCACCACCGCGTGGTTCGCGATCCGCCTCGGGCCGACCTCGTTCGGAATCTTCGACGTCTTTCCGGACGACGCCGGACGTGATGCCCACCTGTCCGGACCCGTGGCGGTAGCGCTCGGCGAAAACGCCGGCACGTTGTTCTCCGAACCCACGATCGAGAAGCTCGACGTCCTGGCTTCCAAGCTCCCCGCCTGACCCCACGGATTCGGGGCACGAGACTCGAGCGGAGGGGTCGCTGCGCGGCGTCAGCGAGCTGACACAGCCCGACCATGACGCGGCAGCGGCCCCTTCTCTTGCGGCCTATCGCCCATCCCTAACAGATCGAGGAACCGCGATGACAGGAACTGACGACGACGTTGCCCCGACGCGTTCACCCGAGGTAGCAGTGATCGGGGGCGGAATCGTCGGTCTGTCGACGGCGTACGCGCTGCGGGAGCAGGGCGTGCCGGTGCGCTTGTACGAGGCGGGTCTGCCCGGAACGGGTCAGTCCGCGGGCGAGTCGCGGATTTTCCGGCATGCCCACGACGACCCGCGGCTCGTCGCTTTCGCCCGCGAAAGCCGCGGCGTATGGGATGAGTGGGCCGAACACTTCGACGTCGAGCTGGTCTCATCAGACGGTGTCGTAGCGATCGGCGAGAGCGCCCTGGCGCGGCTGCGGGTGCTCGACCAGGTCGGCGGCGTGGAAGCGCACGAGATCGATGCAGCCGAGCTCGCCCAGCGAATGCCGCTGCTCGCTGGGTACTCGGGGCCAGCGGTGCTCGACGAGTCGGGCGGCGCGATCCGCACCCGCACCGCGATCACGGCACTCGCGGGTGCCCTCGCAGATGCCGTCACCACCGCAGAGGTCATCTCCATCGATCCCCGCGCCGATGGGACGGTCGAGGTGCGCAGCGTCACCGACCGGGCTGTCTACTCCAAGGTGGTCGTGTGCGCCGGCCGCGAAACCGCCCGCCTGGCCCGCAGCGTCGGCCTGTCGCTGCCGGTTCGCCTTGCCGCACACGTCCGGCTGACCTTCGACGTGAAAGCCGCCGCCCCGGCACGAGTCGCGTGCCTGCAGGACAGCAGCGGCGTCTTCGGCGAAGTCGGCGTGTACGCGACGCCGCTACCGGGCAACAGCAGTTATTCGGTCGGACTCAGCGAAACCGTCGGCGTCCGCGACGACGGAACGTTCATCGACCCTGCGGCGATTCGATCGCTGGACGAACGCGCGCGCGAATACGTGACACGGGCGCTGCCCGGTCTCCACCCAGAGCCGCGCGACTTTCTTCACTGCTGGGTGACCGACCTCCCATGGAGCGAGGACGGCGTGGCCGTGTGGGAGGCAGGCTCTGTCATTTTTGTGGCCGGTCACAATCTGTTCAAGCAGGCACCTGCCCTGGGTCGCGCTCTTGCCCGGGCTGCGACCGGCGGCGGTCTCGCCGCCGACCTCACGCCCGCCGCTCGCCTCGGCGAAGCCCTGCGATAGTTCGCCTGACCCCAGAACGGACGCACTCAACGGGTAAACGTCTCCTCGTCGAGGACAACGGCAGCCCGCCCTGGGTCAACCCAAAAGTCGCGGCTGGACAGCAGTCACAGGCTCAACCACCTTGTCATGGGGTGTCTTCATCGTGAGGATCGGTGCGCGGAGGTGCCGCAGCGGGATCCGTTCGCGGTGCGACCCGGCGCGGGATACTGAAACCGCGTCGCAGTGCGGGGTTCGGACCTAGCCGTCAGGTTGCCTGTTGCGCTCATCGGGCGACACCGCGTGCACGGTGATGCGGGGGCGGGCGTTGTTGACGGACCCCTTTGGGTTCCACAGCGCGGCTTCGTCCTCTGGCTGCGTGGCGGCCGAGGTGTCCCATGCGCGAACAATGGTCGTTTAACAACTCGGCCGGCTCCCAGGTCACTCCACGGTCCAGCGAGACGTCGACGCGAGAGACCGACCGCTCGCCGCCGGAGAAGGCGTAACCGCGGATCTCCAACGGCCCCGGGGCGACCCTGGCACCGTCGGCCGGGGGACACCACGTCGGAATTCAGGGCCACCAGGCCCAGGGGCATCCCGATCCCGGGCGCAGGTGACTGGTCTTCGCGCAGCAGCCGATAAACCACGTCTTGGAAGTAGCCGGCCCAGGGAGTGCTGCGGACCGCGATCTCCTCGAGCCACTTGACGCTACGCGCGCCAATGTAACCCGGGACGACCACGCGCACCGGCGCTGCGGAGCGGGAGTACGGAATGGTTG